>JBFIOX010000127.1:0-7290 GCA_041610455.1 Gemmatimonadota bacterium | reverse complement strand
CCACCACGGCCAGGGTCAGCCAGAAGATGAGCATGGTCAGCCCTCCAATCCGGCGCGGGTTCGCAGGATGCCGCCGGCCGCGGCCGTCAGCTGACGGATCGCGTCGGTGTGCTCGAGGATCGGCCCGGCCCCGGCGATGGTCGCGTCGAGCGCGGGGAGCAGCGCCGTGTGGTCGGCGATCCCGCCGGCCGCTTCGAGCGCCTCGGCCGAATAGCGCTGGATGTTCCGCGCCGCGCGCCAGGTGCGGTGGAGCAATACGAGCGCCGTCGGGACGATGACGACGACCGTGAGACCGAGGGCGATCCACCACAGCGTGAGCACCGCCGGGGGAGCCGCGATCGTCCAGGTCATGAGGCACCTCCCTGGCGTCCCAGCGCGCCCGCGACGCCTTCCAGGTTGTCGCGAATCTGCTCGAGCCCCTCGCCCACGGCGCCCAGCCCGTCGTTGAGCGCCGTCACCTGCGGGCCGATCGGATCGGTCATGCGCTCGATCGCCCGAACGCCCCACCGCACCTTGGCCAGCAGGCTGTCCGGGTGGCCGCCGATGGCCTCCAGCTCGGAGATGATCTTGATCAGGTACACGACCAGAGCGCCCACCAGGACGAGGATGAGCGCGATCGTGAGGATCGTCAGCAGCAACATGGTCGCCTCCTCAGCTCCAGCCGATGACGCAGCGCGGGCAACCGGGGCACCCGTTGGCGTGCTCGTGGATGCTCCGGGTGTGCGCCTCGATCTCGCCCGCCGTCCGCAGGATGTCGCCCGCCACGTGGTTGATGCGGCGGAGGACGTCGACGTGCGCGGTATTGTTGGCGATCAACGGACCGGCGACCCAGATGTCGGCCACCGTGCCGCGGATGCGTCGGGCGCTGGACACGATGAGCTGAAGGAGCACCGCCACGACCAGCGTGACCACGAGGCCGGCGCCCAGCGTGATCCACCACAGCGTCTCGTTCACTACGGGCACGGTCTCGCTCATGGTCGCCCGCCTCCGGGGCTCCCGGCGCCCGCGGCCTCCTGATGCACGGCGCGGGCGAGGTGCCCCGCCTTCGCCTCGACCCGTCCGGCCACCTCGCGCACCGTCTCGAGTCCCTCGAGGGCTCCGCCCAATTCGAAGAGCGGATCGGTGTTCATCTTCACCCGCGCGCCGGCCGCCAGAGCCCGCGTGGCCTCCTTCTCGATGCCGCGCGCCACGAGCAGGATCGCAATGACCACCGTCGCGGCGATGGCGACGATCGCGACGCCGACCACGTACCAGAATCCCCAACTCGAGAACAGTTCAGGCAACGGTCACCTCCCTTCGCGTCTCGCCAGGCTCAGTCGACCGGATAGTCATCGGCGGTGCCGGGCCGCGACATGGGCCAACCCGCGTCGCTCTTCCGTCCGGGCGGCTCGGCTCCCCGCAGCCGCTGCAGGTTGTAGAGGAACTTCATGAGCTTCTTGAACGGCCCGGGCTCCTGGACGTGTCCCCAGCCGCTGGGGACGTCGTGCGCCACGTCCCAGCGCCGCTCGCGATTGAGGTCGGCGTTGGTCAGCCCGCGCAGGTAGCGGATCGGATACCCTGTGAGCTTCGCGCCCGTCGAGGAGAACATCGAGCCGGGCGGGGTCTTGTAGAACGGGCTGAACTTGTCGGGGAAGCCCGGCATGGTGCAGCCGATGCAGACGCCGCCGGCCGCCATGCACCCGCCCATGTGGTTGATCGCGCCCCGCTTGACGATGTTGCAGTTGACCACCGGCCCCCAACAGCCGATCTCGACCAGGCACTCCTTGTCGCCGTACTCCTCGGCGAACACGCCCTCCTCGTACCAACCGGCCCTCGTGCACCCGTGGTGGACCGTGTCGCCGAACAGCCACGCGGGGCGTCCCAGCTCGTCGAACTCGGGGATCGGTCCGATCCCCTGCAGGAAGAGGAGCACCACCGCGACGGTCTCGGTGAAGTTGTCCCCCACGGGCGCGCACCCGGGGATGTTGATGACCGGCAGACCGTACGCGCTGCGGAAGTCGGCCCCGAGAAAGTCCATCACGCTCATGGCGCCGGTGGGATTGCCTACCGAGGCGGGAATGCCGCCCCACGTGGCGCAGGTCCCGATCGCGACAACCGCGGCGGCGTTGGGGGCCAGCCGCTCCATCCAGCGCGCGGTGGGCACCGGCTGCGGGCCGAGCTCGGTGTGCTCGACGCCCATCCCCGACCAGTACCCGCCGCTGCGGGCGGCGATGCGCTCGTCGGCGATCGAGCCCTCGTAGATGACCACGTAGGGCGCGTCGAGCTTCCCCTCCCAGGCGAGCCGGAAGTTCTCGATGAACTCCTCGCCCGCCTCCACCGACAGCACCGGATGGTGGAGGATGACCTTGGGCAGGCCGGGCAGGTTGCCGGCGAGCAGGTCTTCGACGGGCGGATTCGTGGCGCCGACCGCGGCGATCGAGCAGCCGTCACAGCTCATCCCCGCCATCCAGAACACGTGGATGGTCTTGAGCGGTCCTTCGCGGATCTTCTCCGCCTTGATCGCTGGCTGGGCCTGCGTGCGCAGGATCTCCTTCGCGGTCGACGACAGGCTGTGCTCGGGCGCGACGTCGGGCGTCGACACCTCCGCCGGCGCCGCCGGGGGCGCCTCGATGGTGCGGGCCTCGATGGTCGTGCTGTCGCGCGCGCTAGGCGGTGTCATGAGCCTCTCCTCCGACCTTTGTCGATGTCAGCAAATACGGGGCAGCGCGTCCCCCACGAGCATGTCGAGGACGCGACGGCCGCCGATTCCGGTCCGCACGAACACCATGCCTTCGGGTTCATCCGACACTTCTCCCACGAGCGCCGCCTCGGAGCCCGCCGGGTGCGCCCGCAGGGCCGCGAGGGCGGCATCGGCCCGCTCGGGCGCCACGATCGCGATCAGCTTCCCTTCGTTCGCGATGTGGAGCGGGTCGATCCCGAGCATCTCGCAGGCGCCGCGCACGTCGGGCCGCAGCGGGAAGGCGTCCTCCTGCACGCCGATCCCCACCCCCGATTGGATGGCGATCTCGTTGAGCGCCGCCGCTATCCCGCCGCGGGTCGCGTCCTTGAGCGCGCGGACCCCGTCCCCGACGGCGTCGAGGAGACCGCCGACGAGGCCGTGGAGCGGCGCGGTGTCGCTCTCGATCTCGGTCTCGAGGAACAGCTCTTCGCGCGCCATGAGGATGGCGATCCCGTGCTCGGCGATCCGCCCGGAGACGAGGATCCGGTCGCCGGGCCGCGCCGCCGCGGTCGAGAGCCGGACGCCGGGGCGCAGCGGTCCCACTCCCGCCGTGTTGATGTACAGGCCGTCGGCCTTGCCGCGCTCGACCACCTTGGTGTCGCCCGTCACGATCTCGACGCCCGCTTCGGCCGCGGCCGCCCGGATCGAGCCGACGATGGTCCGCAGGTCGCGCACCGGGAAGCCCTCCTCGAGGATTACCGCGGCCGACAGGTAGGCCGGCGTGGCCCCCGCCACGGCCAGGTCGTTCACCGTCCCGTGCACGGCGAGCCGACCGATGTCGCCGCCGGGGAAGAAGAGCGGACGGACCACGAACGAATCGGTCGTGAACGCCATGCGCTCGCCCGAGCCGTTGAGCGAGAACACCGCCGCGTCCTCCATGAGGTCGAGGATCGGGTTCGACAGCTCCTTGGCGAACACGCCCTCGATCAGGTTGTGCGTGGCCTTGCCGCCCGAGCCGTGGCTGAGCGTGATGTGCTCCTCGCGCAGGTAGAACTTGCCCGCGCGGGCCTTGCGCACCTTCTCGATGCGGGCGAGCGCCTCGGGCAGGGTCTGGCGGTCGCGGCTCATCGGCCCGCCTCCGGCGCGCCGGCCCCCGCCCGCGGCCGGCCCCCATCCCGCGCGTCCGTCCCGGCGCCGGCCGCCGCGGCCTGGAGGGCGTAGCGGCCGTAGTTGTAGACCGCGGCGCATGCGCCCTCCGGCGACACCATGCAGGTCCCGATGGGCGTCTCGGGGGTGCACGCGGTGCCGAACACGCGGCACTCCCACGGCTTGATGACCCCCTTGAGCACCTCCCCGCATTGACAGGACTTCGGATCGGCGACGCGGACGCCGGGCACGTCGAAGCGCACCTCGGCGTCCCACGGGGCGAACGCCTCGCGCAGCTTGAGCGCGCTCTGCGCGATGAACCCGAGCCCGCGCCACTCGAACTGGGGACGCAGCTCCATGGTCTCGCGGATCACTTCGAGGCCCCGGGCGTTACCCTCGCGGCGCACGACCCGCGCGTACTGGTTCTCCACCTCGCACCGGCCGTCGCGCAGCTGGCGCAACAGCATGAGGATCGATTGGAGCACGTCGAGCGGCTCGAAGCCGGCGATCGCCACCGGCTTGCCGTAGCGCTCCGGGATCCAGTCGTAGGGCGCCGTCCCGATGATCGTCGACACGTGGCCGGGCCCGATGAAGCCGTCGAGGCGCATGTCCGGCGAATCGAGGATCGCCTTGATGGCCGGGAGGATGGTCACGTGGTTGCAGAACACGGAGAAGTTCTCGAGGCCCTCCTCGCGCGCCCGCAGGAGCGTGATCGCGGTGGAGGGCGTCGTCGTCTCGAACCCGATCGCGAAGAAGACCACCTGCCGCTCGGGGTGCGTGCGCGCCAGGCGCAGCGCGTCGAGGGCCGAATAGACGAAGCGGACGTCGGCCCCCCGCGCCTTGGCGTCGAGCAGGCTCCCGTTTCCGCCGGGTACCCGCATCATGTCGCCGTAGGTGGTGAACAGGACTTCGGGGCGCTCGGCGATGTGGATGGCGTCATCGACGCGGCCCATGGGGATCACGCAGACGGGACAGCCGGGGCCGTGCACCAGCTCCACGTTCTCCGGCAACAGCTGATCGACCCCGTGCTTGTAGATCGTGTGCGTGTGCCCGCCGCACACTTCCATGAACTGGAAGGCGTCGTCCCCCGCCAGCGCCGCGATCTCGCGCACCAGCCGCCTGGCCAGAGCGGGATCCCGGTACTCGTCCACGAATTTCATGCGGTGCCTCCCGCCAGCAGCCGCCGCGACATCGCGAGCATTGCGTGGTAGGCGGTCGCGTGCGCCTCCTGGATGCGCGGGATATGGGACGAGGGGGCGATCACGAGGGCGTCGAGGAGACCGTCGTCGGCCATCTCGGTCATGCGGCCGCCCTGGTCGCCCGCGAAGCCGATCGTGCGCAACCCGCGCTCGCGTGCGACGCGAAAGGCCTCGAGCACGTTGGCGCTCTCGCCGCTGGTCGAGAAGCCCACCGCCACGTCGCCGGGACCGCCGAAGGCGATGACCTGGCGGGCGAAGACGGAGCGGAACCCGACGTCGTTGCCGACCGCGGTGATCACGCCCACGTCGCGCGTCAGATCCAGGGCGCGGAGCGGCATCCACCCGGGTCGCGGCGGGCGGACGCAGTCGTCCACCAGGTCGCGCGCGTCGGTGGCGCTCCCGCCGTTCCCGAACGCCAAGAGCGCGCCGCCGCCTTCCCACGCCTCGGCGCACAGGCGCGCGCTGGTCGCGAGCGCCTCACGCGAACGCACCCACGTGGCGCGCCTGAGCTCGCTGATCTCGCGCGCCTTGCGCCGGGTGGACGCCCGGACCTCCGCCAGGGCGGCCGCGTCGTCGGCGGGGCCCGACCTCGCCTCATCCAGAAACGGGTACAGATCGCCGAGGCCCGTCACGTCTGTGCCTCCCGAACCTTTGCGATCGCGAAGCCCAGGTGGACGACCAGACGGTCTCCCGCCCGCACCTCGTCGACCAGGTCCGTCTCCACCTCCGCGGTCGCTCCGTCGGCGTAACGGACGAGCGCCCGCGATCCACCGGCCTCGATCACCCGGCCCTCGAGGCCCTCGTCGCCGCAGATCGAGCACGTGCCGTCGGTCTCGGGATCGCACGCCGCGCTGGCCGCGAACCGGTTCACCGGGCACCCCCCGATTCCGCGTTCCCCCCGTACTCCAGGAACACGTGCACCAGCTCCCACAGGATGTGGTACAGGGTCTCCTGCACTTCCTGGACGACCAGCGCGTCGGACGAAGGGACCGTGAAGCCGTGGTCGGGCGCCACTGCCGGCGCCGGGGCCTCGTCGCCGCCGAACAGCCCGATGGTCAGGAGCCCGCGCTCGCGCGCGAGGCCCAGGGCCGCGCCGCTGGTCGCGTCACAGGGGCCGTGGTGGACGACCAGCGCGATGTCGTCCGGCCGGGCGATGGCCCGGAGGCCCTCGAGATCGGCCGGATCGACGGCCCGCGCCGGGAGGGCGCGCTTCCCGACGATGACGGGGTGGACGAACTCCACCGCCACGTGGTCGGCGTCGCTCGCGCTCGGGCCGGAGGCCAGGACCAGAAGCCGACCGCCCTTCCGGAAGCGGGAGGCCAGGGCTCGGCAGGCGAGCGCGATGGCCTCGGACTCCGTCTCGAAGAAGCGGTCCGACACGTCGCACACGCGCTCGACGTGCGCGGCGCCGGTGCGGTCGATCTCCATCTCGCGGCCCGTCGGACCAGATCGGGCGTGAGTCGCCGCGGTGCCCATCAGGAGATGTCGCTCGCGCGCAGGTCGTCGAGCTCCTGCTCGAACGCGGAGCCCAACGCGGTGAGGAAGTCGAGGGTCCTCTGCGCCTCGGCCTCGTCGATCTTGCTGATCGCGAAGCCCACGTGGATCAACACCCAGTCCCCGACCTCGAGGCCGTCGGGCTGCACGAGACCCACGTTCACGGTTCGTCGCACCCCCGACACGTCGACCTTGGCGAGGTGATCCCCCGGGTCGTCGTACTCGACGATCTGGCCTGGGATGCCGAGACACATGCTCACCCCCTCACGGTGCACCCGCGTGCCGGGTCGAGCCGAATCGTCCACGCCGGGCGAGCGCGGACCGCGCGCGGCGCGATGCTCAGGCGGCGCCCACATTCAACCTGCTGGCGGGGCGATCTGCCTCGCAACGGCCCGACGGACCGGGACCTTTCTACTACAAGACTAGTTGACAAGCCGGCCCTGTCACGCCTAGTCTACTATAAACGTAATAACAACGAGGACCGTAGTAGATGCCGCCGGCCGGGCTCGACCTGGGCCCCCGATGCGCATGTGCGGCCGTCGGACGCGCGCGGGCCCCGAACGTACGCGGCCCTCGAACGTACGCGGCCCTCGACTGCAAGCGGCCCTCGAACGTATGCGGGCCTCGAACGCAAGCGGCCCTCGAAGAGGAGATGACCCCGACCTTGGAAATCCAGTTCACCAACCGCGAGCTCGACGTGATGGCCGTCCTGTGGGACCTCGAGTCGGCGACCGTGGCCGAGGTGCAGGAGCGTCTGGGCGACGATCTCGCCTACACGACGGTGCTCACCAT
>JBFIOX010000126.1:0-7343 GCA_041610455.1 Gemmatimonadota bacterium | reverse complement strand
GGGGGTTACGAAAGGTTCCGCGCGGGTCGTTTCGTAACGTCGCGCCCGCGCCGTCGTGCGAGCGCCGCATCGTCGTTCGGTCACCACACTCTGGCGAGCGCGTCCTTTCGGGGGCTCCGGACGGCGATCGCGCAATCCAAGCGCCCGCCACAGGTTGCGGGCTCGCGCCAAAGAGGGCTCGTCGGCCCACCGCTTGCCGAGGAGGGCCGCACCGGGAGCCAGCGGGGAGGCGCGAGGGGGGACGGCGGCGACCGGCCGACACCGAGAAGCGATGACGACCGGAACCCTCAGAATCCTCCTCGTCGACGACGACGTCGTGCAGGCTCGCTTGCTCAAGGCGAACCTCGAGCGCGGGCGCGTGCGGGTCGACCTGGCCCATTCCTGCGAGGATGGCATTGCCGCCCTCATCCGTCGCCCGTACGACGCCGTGGTCACGGATCTCGTCATGCCGGGGCTGGACGGCATCGAGTTCCTGCGCCGCATCCGGGGCAGCGACCCGTCCCTGCCCGTCTTCGTGCTGACCGCGCACGCGACCCTCGATCGCGCGGTGGAGGGAATCCGCGCCGGTGCGACCGACTTCCTGCCCAAACCGATGGCCGTCGACGCGCTGTTGGCGCTGGTGGAGCGGGCGGTGCGCGAACGGCCGGTGCGGGAAGAGGTCGACCGCCGTCGGGCCACGCTCGCCCAGCGGCCGCTCGAGGATGTGATCGTCGGCGCCCACGACCGTTTGCAGGCGCTGCGGGCGAAGGCGCTGCAGGTGGCCCGGATCCCTACCGCGCGCCTCCTCATCACGGGCGAGTCGGGAACGGGGAAAAGCGCGCTGGCCCGCGCCGTCCACGATCTCTCCGGTGTGGCCGGGCGCTTCATCGAGGTCAACTGCGCGGCCCTCCCGGGTCACCTGCTCGAGTCGGAGCTCTTCGGCCACGAGAAGGGAGCCTTCACCGACGCAAAGGCCCTCAAGCGGGGTCTGATCGAGCTGGCGCACGAGGGGACGCTCTTTCTCGACGAGGTGGGCGCGCTGCCTCTCGACCTGCAGGCCAAGCTGCTCACGTTCCTGGAGACGCAGGAGATCCGGCGGGTCGGGGGGACCGTGCCGATCCCCATCACGACGCGCGTGGTGGCCGCGACCAACGACGACCTCGAGGCGCGCGTGCGCGACAAGAGCTTTCGACTGGACCTCCTGTACCGCCTCGATGTGGCGACGATCGCCATGCCGCCCTTGCGCGAGATGTCGCAGGTGATCCCCGAGCTGGCCGAGCGCTTCGCGAGGCAACTGTGCGTCGAGATGCGGCGCCCGGTGCCCGAGCTGGATGGGACGTCCTTCGAGGGGCTCGAGGCATACCCCTGGCCGGGCAACGCGCGCGAGCTGAAGAACGCGGTCGAGCGAGCGCTCATCTTCCACGAGGAGGGTCCCCTGCGGGTGCGTCCGCCCGGTGCGATGGGACGAGGGATGATGTCGGCCGAGATCGTCCCCGCCGGGCTCGATCTCCCGCTGGGTCTCACGCTGGAGGAGGTCGAGCGCCGCTACTTGGCGACCACGCTGGACCGGGGGCGACGCCGTCCCCTGTATGAGCTGGCGGAGCAGCTCGGCATCTCGCGGAAGACCCTATGGGAGAAGCGCCGGCGTTACGAGCTGTGAGCCGCGCGCCCGGCGAGCGTCCGCTCGTGGGGGCGTGTCTGCTCAGCGTGACGGCGATCGTCGCGCTGGACTGGGCCACCCCGGCCGGCGTGGTCGTCGGGATTCTGCTCAGCCTGCCCATCATCGCCGCTTCGCTGGGCCCTCGGCCGCGCGATGTGTGGCTCGTGTTCGCGGTCGCGGCGGCGGGGTTCGTGCTGGCCGCGGCGTTTGGACGGGGCCCCGTCTCGCCCCGCGCCGTGTGGCTCCCCAATCGGGTCTTCGTGATCCTCACCCTGACCGGCAGCTGTGGGATCGCCCTGTGGCTTCAGGTGCGGCGGCGCGCGCTCGAGGAGGCGCGCGATGCCGCAATCAGGGCCAGCGACACCTCGCGCCTGCTGTACCGGCTGCTCGCGCACGATCTCCGTTCGCCCCTGTCAACCGCCGTCTACGCGCTCCGCTACACGCGCTCCGCGGTCGCGGCGGGAGAGGCGCTCGACCCGGCGCTGCTCGAGGAGACGGAGCACCGCCTGCACCGCAACGTGGCGCGCTTGGATGGGATCCTCCGGCTGGTGCGGCCGCCGGAAGTCGAGAGCGAATCGACGTTCCATGCGGTGCGGGTGATGGGGGAGGGGGAGAGCGAGCAACGGCTGTGCATGACCGGTCGCGAGCTCGGGGCGGATGTGCGTCGGGAGCTGGAGGGATTCCGGACCGAGGCGGCCGCGCTCGGCAAGCCGCTTTCGGTCGATGTGGAGGGAGACGAGCGACCCTACCTCGTCGACCCCGCCCTGGTGCGGCAGGCCATCTCCATCCTCGTCGACAACGCGCTCCGGCACGCGCGCCCCGGCCCTATCCGCGTCAGGGGCCGGGCCGAGGCGGGCGAGGTCTGGGTCTCGGTGGCCGACGCGGGTCCCGCATCCGCCCCGCCGGGGGCCGGTGCCGAAACGCGCCCGGCCGCTGCGGACCCGCGGACGCGACCGGACGACGCGAGCGCGCCAGGGCCGGGTCGCCTCGCCGGCACGTCCGGAGCCGGACTCGGACTCGAGCTGTGCCGCGCCCTGGTGGCCCTGGGCGGCGGATCGCTACAGGGCGCGCGCGGGCGAGCGGATGGGACGGAGTTCCTCCTCCGCATCCCGGTCGCCGACGCGCCGCCCGGCCCCCGCCCGGACTGAGCCGCGAGACCCGCGGGGCGCCCCCGGGACGCGACCCCATGCGTCGCCGAGCAGCGAGATCACGACCGGCGCAGGAAGCCGAACCGGCGTTGCGCCAGCACCGGACAGGCACGCTCGCCGACGCCGAGATCAGCGACCGGCGATCGCGTACAGGAGATCCACGTACGCCTTCTCCACCTCCGCGAGGCCGGCGATCGTCGAGCCCTCCTTCGGGTGGATCACCATGTACTCGTTGGGAGCGTGCGCCCCCGAGCCGTGTCCCAGGCCGGAGAACACGAGCGGCAGCCCCAGCCGCTCGGTGAACTGGTAGAAGGGCGCCGATCCGGCGAGCCGCGGCATCACGGTGGGCGTGTGCCCGTACTTGTTGAACACGCCGATGGCGGCCTGCACGAGCGGGTTCTCGACCGAGGTCTGGGCGGCCGGATAGCCCTCCATCGCGCGGACGATGATGTCGTCGAAACCGCGCTCGACCAGGAAGTCCTCGATCTTCCGCTGCGCCTCGACGGGATCCATGCCGTACGGCAGGCGCGAGTCCACCTTGGCGGTGGCCATGTGGGGCAGGATCGTCTTGGCCCCCGGGCCGTCGTATCCCCCCCAGATCCCGTCGATGTTGAGCGTGGGCTCGTACAGGTAGCGGAGGATGGCGTCCCGGCCGCGGATGCCGCCGATCCAGTGATCGACGCCGAGGGCCGCTTGCTGGACCTGGTCATCCCAGGTGTCGATGAGGCCGTTGATGAGCCGCTGCTCCTCCTCGGTGGGGGGGCGGATGCCGTCGTAATAGCCGGGGATGAGGATGTCGTTGCCGTCCTCGCTGGTCATGCTCGCCAGGGCCTGGACCAGCCGCCACGCGGGCGCATCGACGATCGCCTTGTACGAGCCGTGGATCTCGGCCTGCGAGGGGCCGCCCCATTCGGCGCCTTTCGATTCGATCTCCATGTAGATGATGCCCTTCACGCCCAGGCTCATCTGCATGCGGCCGGTGGGACCCTGGTTGTTCATGGGGAAGAGGGCGCCGTCCGCCTCTGCCAAGCGCGCCACGTACGCGTCGATGATCTGCGGGTAGTGGACCGACCCGATCTCCTCTTCGCCCTCGGCCGCCACCATGAGGTTGACGGGCAGCGTCCCCGTCGTGCGGATGATCGACTCGACCGCGTTGAGGAACGCCCGCTCGGGGCCCTTCTGATTGGTGGCGCCGCGGGCCATGAGGACGGTGCCGAGCTCGGTCTCGACCAGGTTCCCCTCGAAGGGCGGCGTGCGCCAATCCTCCGGGTCGACCGGCTGCACATCGTACATGAGGTAGACGAGGAGCGTCTTTTCGGCGCCCGCGTCGTAGAATCCCCACACGCCGGGGTGCCCGTCGGTGGGGACCAGCTCGGCCTCGGAAAAGCCCATGTCCCGCAGGTCGGCGCGCAGCATCTCGGCCATCTCGAGAATGCCGTCGTTCTGTGCGCTGATCGAGCGCTGGCGCGTCCAACGCTGGAGGTTCGCGATGTGCGCATCCAGGTTGGCGTCGATGTGCGCGTACACCTCGGCGTGGTCGCCGCCGTACGCCGGGATCGCGCCGGCGTCGAACTTCTCGTCCGTGGCGAACTCGAAGGTGGCCGCGGGCGAGCCCGCCGCCGCGCGGCCGGGAGCGCGAACCTCCGGCGTGCCGCGGCGACCGGAGTCCTCCGCCGGCACGCAGCCCGCGAGGGCCACCGAGAGGGCGAGCGCAGCCCCCAGGACCGCCGACCTTCCGTTCATACGTCCTCCCTTCTCATCTCTCAGCGTGGGCGCACGAGCCGTTCGAGCGCGTCGGGCGTGCGCGGGAGCCCGCGCGTGAGGAGCTCTGCGCCGCCGGTCGTCACGAGGACCTCGTCCTCGGTGAACACCGCGAGCCGACTCTCGTGGTTGTAGTACCAGGGCTCCACTGTGAAGACCATGCCGGGCGCGAGCGGCAGATCGGTGAGCGCCGGGTCGCTGACGGAGAGCCCTATATGATGTCCGAAGAAGAGCCGCGCCTGCATGAAGCGCCGCTGGCCCTCCGGGATGGCCGCCTCGGCGACCCGCTGCAGCTCGGCGAACGTGACGCCGGGCCGCACGGCGGCGATGATCGCGTCGGCCACCGCTACCTCCATCTCGAGGATCCATCGCTGCGCGTCGCTGAACGTTCCCGAGACGGGGAACGTGCGTCCCACGTCGCTCACGTAATGGTCCACCTCGCAGCCCACGTCGAAGATGACCAGCTCGCCGTCGTGCATGGCGCGGTTCCGCCGATCGTACTGGGCCGCCAGGATGCGCCAGGGCCACAGCGAATTGGGGCCGGACTTGATGATGGACGCGAACGAGAGTCGCTGAGCCCCGTTCTCCTTGCACGCGGCCTCGAAGGCGGCCTCCAGCTCACGCTCGCTGACCCCATCGCGCACCCGCGCGGCCGCGACGCGGATGGCGGATTCGGTGGCCCGCACCGCCCGCCGCAGCGTCTCGATCTCGCGGGGGCTCTTGACCATCCTCGTGCGTGCCAGCGCCTCGAACGCGTTCTCGAGCCGCAGGCGCGGATGCGTCGTCTGCAGGTGGAACAACGAGAGGAGCTCGGGATCCCAATCCGGGATGAGCGCCGTGACCACCCGCCTCAGCGGGCCCGCCCGTCCGGCGTCCACCCACACGAGCACCCCCCGCTGCTCCCATTCCGCCAGGGCGGCCGCCAACTGATCGAACGGGCGCACGTCGGCGATGCCGGACAGGCGGCCGATGTCCGGATCCGTCGCCAGCGGGCGTCCCGGAAAGTCGTTGGGGCGCGCGGGGTTCTCGAAGCGGAAGTCGGTCGGCGGCACGAACAGCACCGACGACCCCGTCGCCACATCCAGGACCAGCGCCGAGCCGGGCAGCTCGAGGCCGGTCAGGTAGAGGAAGTCGTCGGCCTGCCGGAACGTGTCGCCGTGGCTCAGGCCGTGCGCCGAGGTCACCATGACCACGCCTCCGGGCCCGCTCGGGAGAGCGGCGAGGAGGGCGGCGCGGCGGCTCGCGTACTCCTCGGGGGGGAATTGCGGACGCGTCCAGTCGGCGAAGCGCTCGGCGCGCGCGGTGGGCGTCCCGGACGCTTCCTCCGCGGCTCCCTGGGCCCGCGCCTCCCCGGGGGGGGCACAGACGAGGAGGACGAAGAGGACGACAGGGCGGATCTCGGAACGGTGAAGGCTCGTCATGACGGAAGGTAAAGTGCCTCCGCTCGCGCCGGAACGGCACGCCGGGACGCCGCCCCCCGGTGCAGGCCGCGGTGGGCCGGCGACTCACGGGTGCGTACCTTGGCGGGCATGACGACGCGCGCGCGTGGAGAGCGGGGCGGCTGCCGGGCGCTGGGCATGGCGCTGCTGGTCGGCGGAGGCCCCGCCTGGCTCGGCTTCGTCTGCCCGGCGCCGTCGGCCCGCCCCGGCGCGTCGGAGTCCGGTGGGTCGCCCGAGGGAGGGGTACAGGTGAGCGCGCCCTCGACCGACAGCCTCGCGCTCTCGCTCTCGGTACAGGAGCCTTCGCCTCGCGCGGGACAACCGCTCACGTTCGTGCTCGAAGCGAACAATCGCGGCGACACCGAACTGGAACTCGACTTCCGCGATGCGCAGCGCTACGACTTCGAGGTCTTCGCCGGCGCCACCTCCACCTGGCGCTGGTCGGCGGACAAGTTCTTCGCGCAGATGATCGGCCGCGAGGTCGTCCCTCCCGGCGGAACCGCACGCTGGAGCGCGCGACTCGAGGAAGGACTGCCGGCGGGCACCTACCGGGTCGTGGCGACGCTGACGTCGGCCGACCCCGCCACGGCGGAGTTGATGCTCCAGGTCGGGAGCTGAAGCGGACGCGCGGCCGTCTCGGCGCTCCGTCACCGATCCCGAAACCGTGGTCCCTCCCGCCGGTCGCGAACGGACCTCTATATTCGGTCGTTTCGTTTCCCAGCCGGGACTCCCCGGAAGGAGGGTCTGACCCGATGAGCTTCGCCCATCGCCCATCGGCGCTCGAGCCGGCGCTGCTCCGCGATGTCTCCTTCGACGCCGGCTGGGGGCTCCTGGAGCGCTTCTCGACCCTGGTTCGCGAGTCCGGGTCACCGGACGAGCACGCGGCGGCGGATCACATCGCGGCCGAGCTCGAGCACCTGTCGGTCCCGCACGAGGTGTACGAGCCCGCGCTCTACCTGTCGCTGCCGCGCGAATCCTGGATCGAGACGCCCGAGGGCGACCGACTGCGGGCCAAGCCGCCCTCTTTCGCCGTGCCCACGCCGGCACCCGGGCTGGTCGCCGACCTCGCGTACGTGCCGTCCGCCGCGGTCACCGGGCAACGCGACCTCTTCGCCACCCGCCACGCCACGGACCTCCCCGATCTGGAGGGCCGCATCGTCCTCACCGAGGGCTACGCCATGCCCGCCACCGTCGGCGCGTTCGAGCGCGCCGGAGCCGCGGGCCAGGTGTACATCAACCCCGGGAAGAACATCCATTGGGGGATCTGCACCCCCATCTGGGGAACTCCGACCACCCGCACCCTGCCTCACAAGCCGCGGACGCCGGTGCTGGCGGTCAACGCGGGCGACGGCGCGC
>JBFIOX010000125.1:0-7382 GCA_041610455.1 Gemmatimonadota bacterium | reverse complement strand
GGGGGACCGTGCACGAGCAGGATGTCGCCAACCTCGAAGCGCAGGTCGGGCAACCGACCGTGCTGGGTGACGCCGTGCCGCTGCACGGCGAGCACGATGGCGTCGTAGCGCTGCTGGAATCGGACGTCGCGCAGCGACTGCTCGATCAGGGGACTTCCGGGGCCCACCAGCACCTCGACCAGACGCCCGTCGCCGCCCCCGAGTTTCCAGCGCGAGAGGACGCGGGTGGCCGGGGTGGAGAGCTTCTGCTCGCGGGCCAGGGCGAGCAGATCCTTCGTGTCGCCCTGCACCATGAGGATGTCGCCCGCGCGGATGAGCCGTCGGGGGCCGGGAGCCGGAATGTCCAGCTCGCCCCGCATGATCCCCATGATGCGCACCCCGTAACGCTCGCCCCAGGCCAAGGCCTCGAGCGTGCGATCGACGATCGGCGACGCACTCCCGACCTCCAGCTCGGTGACGAAGCTGCGCACGTCGTAGCGCCCGGAGATGTCGGCCGGCATCTCGCGATCGGGGAGCAGCCGACGGCCGAAGGTGAACAGGTAGGCGAACCCGACCCCGAGGTAGATCAGGCCCAGCGGCGTGATCGAGAACATGGTGAGTTCCTCGAACCCGCGCGCCTGGGCCATGCCGGCGACGATGAGGTTCGTCGACGTCCCGATCAGCGTCACGGTCCCGCCCAGGATGGCCGCGTACGAGAGCGGGATCAGATAGCGCGAGGGTGAGCGGCCGCTGCTCCGCGCCACCTCCAGGAACACGGGGAGGAAGACGACGACGACCGCCGTGTTGTTCAGGAAGGGGGAGATCGCGGCGGCCACCGTGCAGAGCGCCAGGAGGCGCAGGGTGGGCCCGCCCAGGGGCGCGGTGCGTACCCAGCGGCTGATGGCCGACACGGCGCCGGTCTTGGTCAGCCCGAGGCTGAGCGCCAGCATCGCGCCCACGGTGACGGTGGCCGGACTGCTCAGGCCCGAGACGGCGGCCTCGGGGCCGATGATCCCCACGGCGAGCAGGATCACGGGGATGGCGAGCGCCACCTGATCGACCGGGATGCGACCCGAGGCGAAGGCCGCCAGGGCGACCACGATGAGCCCGAAAACGATTCCGGCTTCCGGCGTCATGGCGGGGCTCGTAGTGAGGGGCCCGAGGGGCGCGATCCCGGCCCCAACTTACGCATCGCCCGACCCCCTCACAGGGGGCGCCTCGACCGCAGGCTCCCGGACGGGTTGCGGCTGACCGGGTCGGCTGCGGACGTGGCATCCTTCTCGCGGAACTCGTGGCGGGATCGCAATTTCAGAGGGCGAGGTTCGGCCAGGGAGACGCGGAGGGGAGATGGAATCCGGGAGGGCCATCCGGGTCGACGAGGACGCGCCGGAAGGCGTGGAAGGCGGATCGTCCGGCGCGGACGCGGTGGGAGATACGGGCGGCGAGGCCCGGCGATGGCCGTGGCTGGTCGGTCTCGCTGCAGGGCTGCTCGCGCTGTTCGCCGTCTCCGAAGCCCGCACCTCGCGGCTGCAGGCCCGCTTCATCTCCGACTGGAGCGCCGACATCTCCTACGCGCTCGAGCCGGGCCCGGCGGCCGATCCGATCCGATCCGCGCGGGGCCCGTACGACCTCAGGCTCGGGTACGCGCGCATTCCCGAGTGGGTCCCGGCGCTCGAGGCGCGAGGTTTCGAGATCAAGGCCCAGGCGGGCGGATCGCCGCGCGCGCTGAGGGCGGCCGCGCTCGGCCTCTTCCCGATCTACCCTGAGAAGGCGCAGGCCGGTCTGACGGTCACCGATCGGGCGGGGCGGGTGTACTACGGGGCGCGCCACCCGGAGCGCGTGTACCCCACCTTCGAGTCCATCCCGGCGCCGATCGTGCGGGCGCTCCTGTTCATCGAGAACCGCGAGCTGCTCGATCCGGGCACCCCCTACCGGAACCCGGCGGTGGAGTGGGATCGGCTCGCGGGATCGCTCCTCAAGTTCACGGCCCGACAATTCGGCGCCGCCGGATCGATCGCGGGCGCGAGCACGCTGGCCACCCAGATCGAGAAGTTTCGGCACTCGCCCGACGGGTTGACCCGGTCGCCGGGAGACAAGCTCCGGCAGATGGCGACCGCCATGGCGCGCGCCTACGCGGGGGGCCCCGAGACCGAGGCGGCCCGACGCCGCATCGTCCTCGACTACGTGAATTCGGTGCCCTTCGCGGGGATCCTGGGCTACGGCGAAGTGATCGGTCTGCAGGACGGCCTGTGGGCCTGGTTCGGGCTCGATCCGACCGAGGTGAACGCACGTCTGGCGCCCTGCACGGAAGCGCTGGAGGACGCCGAGGGCCTGCAGCGTTACGAGAGCGGCGATGCGGCGACGGGCGCGGCATGCGCGGACGACGAGGACGGGGCGGCGCGCGGCGAGGCGTTCCGGGCCGCGGTCAGCCTCATGCTCGCCCAGCGCCGCCCCTCGTTCTACCTCGTACGCCCCGACGGGCACGAAGCGCTGCGGCGGCTGGGCGACGTGTATCTGGATCTGATGAGCGAGGCGCAGACGGTCCCCGCCCAACTCATCACCGCGGCGCGGGAGGCGTGGCGCGATCCCCTGCCCCGCTCGCCCGAGCGGCCCCAGGCCTCCTTCCTGGAGCGTAAGTCGGCCAACGCCACGCGCACCCGTCTCCTCGAGCTGCTCGACATGGACCGCCTGTACGAGCTCGACCGGCTCGACCTGTCGGTGCACACCACCTTCGACCAGGCGGCGCAGGATTCGGCGACGCGCACCCTGCGCCGGCTGGCCGATCCGTCCTACGTGCGCTCGATCGGCTTCGACCAGTTCCGGCTGCTCGGAACGGGCGACCCGCGCAAGGTGCTGTACAGCTTCGTGCTGTACGAGAGGACCCCGCGGGGCAACGTGGTGCGCGTCCAGACCGACAACTTCGACGGGCCGTTCGACCTCAACGAGTCATCGCGGCTCGAGCTGGGCAGCACCGCCAAGCTACGAACGCTCGTGTTGTACCTGGAGGTCATCGAGCGGCTGCACGACGAGCTGATCGAGCTCCCGGCCGAGCGGCGGCGGGCGGTCGCGGACAGTCTTCCCGATCCCTTGACCCGTTGGGTCATCGACTACCTGCGGCGATATCCCGAGGCGGACCTTCGCACCACGCTGGACGCCGCCATGGAGCGCACGTACTCGGCCAGCCCGGGCGAGCGGTTCTTCACCGGCGGCGGCACACACGTGTTCAACAACTTCGACGGCACGCACGACGGCAGCGTGCTCAGCGTGCGGGTCGGATTCCGGCACTCGGTGAACCTCGTGTTCGTTCGGCTCATGCGGGACATCGAGCGCTTCTACCGCTGGCGCATCCCGGAGGCCTCGGCGAGGATCCTGGAAGACCCCGAGGATCCCGCGCGCGCGGTGTATCTGGACCGGTTCGTCGAGCGCGAGGGCCGGCAGTTCGTGTCCCGCTTCTACAACACGTACCGGGGGAAGAACCGCGAGGAGATTCTCCTCACGCTCGCGTCCGGGCGCCGCATGAGTCCGCAGCGCCTGGCCTGGACGTTCCGCTCGGTGCTGCCCTCGGCCAGCCTGGAGGAGTTCGAGGTCTTTCTGCGCCTGCAGTCGCCCAACTCGGACTTCACGCCGCGGGCCATCCAGGACGCGTTCGCGCGCGCGCAGGTCGAGCGATTCTCGTGGGCCGACCAGGGGTACCTGGCCTCGATCCACCCGCTCGAGCTGTGGGTCGCCCGACACCTCATCGAGAGCCCCGACGCCGATCGGGCCTCCACCCAGCTGGCCAGCGCGGGAGCCCGGCGCGACGTGTACCGCTGGCTGTTCAGCGCGCGGCGACGACGGGCCCAAGACCGCAGCATCTCGGTCATCCTGGAGCTGGAGGCCTTCCTCGAGATCCAACGCGCGTGGCAGCGGCTGGGATATCCGTTCGAGAACGTCGTGCCCTCCTACGGCACGGCCATCGGCAGCTCGGGGGACCGCCCCGGGGCCCTGGCGGAGCTGGCGGGCATCATCCTGAGCGGCGGCATCCGCCAGCCTTCGTTCCAGATCGACGCCCTGCGCTTCGGCGGTGGGACTCCGTTCGAGGTCTCCTTCGAGCACCGCGTCGATGCGGGCGAGCGCGTCCTCTCGCGACAGGTGTCCGCCGTCGCGCGCGAGGCCCTCCTGGACGTGGTATCGAACGGCACGGCGCGCTCCGTGGCGAGCGCCGTCCGCAACCCGGCCGGCGAGGTGCTCGCGATCGGAGGCAAGACGGGCACCGGAGACAATCAGTTCCGGGTGTTCGGGACGGGGGGACGGCTCCTCGAGACCCGCACGCTCAACCGGACCGCCACGTTCGTGTTCATCGTCGGCGACCGCCACTACGGGGTGGTAACGGCCCACGTGCAGGGTTCCGATGCGCGCGTCTACCGCTTTACGAGCGCGCTCCCGGTGCGGGTGCTCGGGCTACTCGCACCGCACCTGGCCCATCTGTTCGAGGAGGAGGGGGCGGCGCTGGCCCTCACTGCGGCCGCGCTTCCGGACGAAGCTCCCACAGTACGTTGATGATCAGCCAGCGACCGTTCCACCTCACGAAGTGGAGGTAGTCGATCCAGTCGCTGGCATCCACGCGGACGCTCGCCGCGTTCTCGTAGATGTCCAGGATCTTCACTTCGTTTCGGCGCTCCGAGGCGGGCGTGTCGCGGCCGCCGCCGTTCCGCGTGCGCGCGACCAGGCGTTCGGCCCCCTGCACGTCCAGGACGCTCTGGCCCTCGCGCACGTATGCCATCCGCTTGGCCAGCTCGGGATGGAGCGCCGACGCCATGCGGTCGCCATCCCCGGCGTACCACCCGTCGATGTAATCGTGAGCCGCGACGCGAATGGCCGCGGAATCGGCGGCCGTCTGCGCCGACAGCACGGCGGATGAACAGAGGAGCGCGGTCAGGCAGGCGACGAGCGTGCGCATGGGCGGACTCGACTCGTAGAAGCGGCGATCGGGCACGGACCGCTCCGAGGCCCGTGGGTCGTGGACAGGGCAAATGGTCCGGGTCGGGCCCCTCCGTGCAAGGGCGCTGGCGCTCGTCGGGCCACCGCCCGGCGGGGTCCGCCGGCCGGGCCCGTCCCGACCGCCGAGGGCCGCCATCCCACCACGGCGCGGCGCGGCCGATCGTTCCCGTTGGCCCACAACGACTTGTCCCGATCCGGGCCGGCCCCGAGCGCGCCGGGCGGACGGCGCACCCTGCCTGCGCGGCTTGTGCGGGCGCTCGGACTGCCTAGATCTTGTGTCGACAAGGCCGCACATCCACGCCGAGAACATGGCGCCGCCCGAACCGGCGTTCCTCCGATCTGGGAGCCTTTCCGATGACCCGACGCGCCGCGCTGATCGCTCTGCCGCTGACGCTTGCCGCCTGTTCCGACAGCCTCGGCCCCGACATGGGGCGGGCCCGGATCTTCCTCGGCGTGGATGGAGGACCGTCCGCCTCCATCGCGGCGGCGATCGTGTCCGCCTCGGCCGCGCCCGTGAGCTTCGGGCAGGTGGCGAGTCTCGAGCTCGTGGTCGACCGGATCGAAGCCCATCGCGAGGACGGCGGGTGGGAGTCGCTCGACATCGAGCCCGTGACGATCGATCTGGCCGGCATCGAGGCGGGCACCGTCGAGCCGCTGGCCGCGGGCGGCCTGCCCGAGGGGACGTACGACAACCTCCGGCTCTTCTTGCAGAGCGCGACGATCTCGTTCAGCGAGGACGTATCCACGGGGAACCACGTCTTCACCGCGGGCGAGCTGTACGACCTCGTGATCCCGAGCGCGCAGAACACGGGTCTCAAGATTCCTACCGCGCACTTCGTCGTGGAGGCCGCCGCCGAGGGCGCGACCGAGTCCGTCGTGGTGCTGTTCGATGCGAACGGCTCGACGGCCTCGATCGGGACCACGGGGAGCGGCAAGGTGCGGATGAGGCCGGTGCTGCGAGAGGCCGACGAGGCCGCCGAAGCGGCGGCTGAGTCCGGCGAGGGGGGCTGAGCCCCGCCCGCTGCTCAGCGGCCGGTCGGCGGCGCTGAAAGCCGGACCGGCCGGCCCGCAGCGAAGGGCCTCATCGCCCCATGGCGACGAGGCCCTTCGTGCATCGCGACCCTCCTGACGGGGGGCCACCCCCACTATCTTCGGTCGTTCGCGATCGGTCCGTGACGGCCCCCCAACGCGCCAGGGCGCATGCCATCTCCCCCCAGGACGGGCAAGAAATTCGATCGCTCCATCGTCGAGGGGCCCATCGGGGGCGTCGTATGGAAGCTCGCCTGGCCCACAATGCTCCAGAACGTGATCGGCGGGCTGCAGGGAATCGTCGATCACATCATGGTCGGAAACTTCGTCGGGTACACGGCGAACGCCGCGATCGGGGTCTCCTGGCAGATCTTCCTGGTCGTCATGGTGTTCATCGGCTCCCTGTTCACCGGGATGGGCGTCCTGGTGGCACGCTTCACCGGAGCCGACCAGCCGGACAAGGTGAACCGGACGGTCTACCAGGCGTTCCTCACGGCTGCGGCGCTGTCGTTGGGCATCCTCGCACCCATCGGCTATCTCCTCGCGCCGGCCCTGCTCGATCTCGTCAACGCGGCCCCCGAGGTACAGGTGGAGGCGCTGCCGTACCTGCGCATCATGTTCCTGTTCAGCTTCGGGATGATGGTCTTCTACATGCTCGGCGGCGCGTTGCGCTCGGCCGGCGACGCGAAGACGCCGCTGCGGCTCGGCATCGCCATGACCGTGCTCAACCTCGTCCTGAACGTGATCCTCATCCCGGGGCTCGGGCCCATCCCCGCGTTCGGGACGGCGGGGGCGGCGATGGGGACGGTGATCGCGGGCGGCACGATGGCGCTGGTGGCGGCTTTCGCCCTCTACTCGGGCCGCTGGGTCGTCGCCTTCCATCGGGGCATGAGCCTCCGGCCCGACCTGGCCATCATCCGCCAGCTGTTCCGCTTCGGGCTGCCGGCGGGCTTCCAGGGCGTCGCCATGAACGTGGGCGGCGTGCTGTTGCTGCGCTTCGTCGGCTCGCTGCGCCAGAGCGCCGAAGCGCAGGCCGCCTACGCCGTGGGCTACACCGAGCTGTTCTCGCTCATCACGTGGACATCGGTCGGCCTCATGGGGGCTACCGCCGCCGTGGCCGGACAGAACCTGGGCGCCGGCAACCCGGAGCGCTCCATCCAGGGGGTGCGGGTGGCATCGCGCATCGGCCTCGCCGTAGCGGTGGCGATCGGCGTGCTCTTTCTCGCGGTGCCGCGGCTCCTGCTCGACGCCTTCGGCATGGAAGACCCCGTGGTGGTCGAGATCGGCGTGCAGCTCTTGGCCTTCCTGGCGGTGTCCGGGCTCTTCATCACCGTGGCCCTGGTGTACACCGGCGGACTGCAGGGGACCGGTGACACGCGCAGCCCGCTCTACAT
>JBFIOX010000124.1:0-7508 GCA_041610455.1 Gemmatimonadota bacterium | reverse complement strand
GCAGCCTCGGGGCGCGGTGGCGGCGGCGTCCCGGGGTCGGGCGGCGAGATCTGTCCGGCCAGCAACGAGGCGGAGCTCCTCTACGTGGTCGCGGCCGATCCCGACGGACAGTTCGGGCCGGTCATCGACAAGGCGCGGGCACTCCGCAACGCGCGGGGGCTCGTGGCCCACGAGCTGGCACACCTGATCAACGCGCAGACCAGGGTCCTGCGCGCCCCCGCCGGCTTCGCGGCGGCCGAGGAGGTGTGGCTCGACGAAGCGATCGCCAGCCTCGCCGAAGAAGTCGTCGGCCTGGCCTCGGCAGGGCTCGGCGTCCGCGGGGACTACTCCTTCGGCCAGGTCGCGAGCACGCGGCAGGACCTGGACGCGTTCAATGCCTTCCACCTGTCGAATTTCCTCAACCTGAGCCTGTACATGTTCGACCCGGCCCGCGCTCCGACGATCGCCGCGGCCGATCCGGGCGGGTTGGGGGGACTCCAGATGCGGGGCTTCGGCTGGTTCTTGCTGCGGTGGCTCGCGGACCAGCGTGGCGGCGACGAGCGGACCCTCTTCCGGTCGCTGGTGGACGGTGGGCAGAACTTCGCCACCGGGATCGCCAACATCGAACGCGTGACCGGTCGCGCATGGAACGAGATCCTGGCCGACTTCTCCGTAATGCTGGCCACGGACGACGCAGGCATCGAACAGCTGCCCGCCCGCTTCCAGGTGACCACCTGGAACTTCCGCGACATCTTCGTCGGGCTGAACCGAAACACGTCGGCACGCACCCTCTTCCCGATCCCCTTCCCTCTGCAGGCCACGCCGCTGGCGTTCGAAACCGGCGCCCTGGAGTTCGACGTAGGGGCCTCGAGCGTCCGCTATTTCGCCCTGGCGTCGGGACTCGACGCCCCGGCCATGGCCATCGCCCTCTCAACGCCTAGCGGCGCCCAGCTGTCCGAGAGCGCGGAGCCACAAATCACGATCGTGAGGACGAGATGACCGATTGCGGCGTGGTCCGCAGCTTCCACGACAGGACACGGGCGGTGGGCGCGGCCCTTCTGGGCCTGTTTGTTCTTGCAGCTTCGGCGGCGCCGACCGCGCTGGCGGCGCAGACGGCGGGGGCGCCCTCCCGGGACGGGGGCTTTTCGGTATCCGCGGCGTTCGGCGTGCTCACCCCGCTCGCCAATCTCACCGACGACCCGGAGTCATTCGGCACCGTGATCACGCCGTACCTGGCCGCCGGCGTGGAGGCGATCGTGTGGACGTCGTCGCG
This sequence comes from Gemmatimonadota bacterium, assembly GCA_041610455.1. Lineage (GTDB taxonomy): Bacteria > Gemmatimonadota > Gemmatimonadetes > Palauibacterales > Palauibacteraceae > Palauibacter. The sequence continues at coordinate 6,256 of JBFIOX010000124.1, read as the reverse complement.
CTTCGGCATCGGAGTCGTCGGTCTCTACTCCCCCTCCGACCTGGACGGCGTCGGCACGCAGTTCCAGGGGGCGACCCCCGACGACTTGGGCGCCGCCGACTACTTCGCGGGCGCCGTGAATCTGATCTACCGAATCCGGTCGCCGGGCTCGGGGGGTGCCGTGGAGCCCTACTTCGCGCTGGGGGGCGGCGTACGGCACGTGAGCGTCGAGGCCGTGGCCGGCCCCGAGGTCGAGAGCGGCACCGATCCGATGGGCACGCTGGCCGCGGGTGTCCGCCTCGAGGCGCTGCCCGGTCTGTGGCTGAAGGTGGAGGTGCGCGACTTCGCGTCCTTCTACGAGTCGCCCAGCACGGGCGAGTCTCGATTCCAGAACGACATCGCGATCACGCTGGGGATCGGAACCTAGGTGCGCTGAGCGGGCCGTTCAGCGCGCCCTGGAACCGCGGGTCAAGGCCGGGGGTCCTCAACCCTGCGCCCGTCAAGGTCTCGGCCGAGGGCGGCAGGTCGGGGCTCAGCCGTCCGGCGCGCGGACGCGCAGCTCGGTCGCGCCCGCGGGCACCTCGACCACCTGACGGCGCCCTCCTGGCCACACGACCTGAAGGCGCACGGGCCGGGCGCGGAGCCCCAGCGTCTGCACCGCCTCGTCGCGCGACCAGTATCCGCCCCCCGATCTCACCTCACGGGCCGGGCCGAGCGACCCGTCCTCGAACTCGATCCGCAGGCGGGCGCCGATGGCCTCCGGGTTGGCGGGCGGGCCCTCCAGCCGCACGCGCAGGCCCGGGGTGGCGCCGAGGTTCCGGTACAGGCGCGTGTCCGTCCCGTTTACGCCGAACGCCGCGTCGACCCGACCGTCGCGATCGAAATCGGCCAGCGCCAGGCCCCTGCCGCCCCCGTACACGGCGATGCCCGAGCGATGCCCGGGCACGGCCGCGAAGCCGCCGGTGCCGTCTCCTTCGAGCCACAGCCCGCGCCCCGCATCGTAGCGCGGCACATCGCGCCGCCCCGCGTAGAAGTTCTGAGCCAGCAGCAGGTCCTCGTCGCCATCGCCGTCGAAGTCGGACACGGCGACGCCGAAGGCGGGAGCCCGCTGCGCTTCGGTGGGAAGCGGGCGGGCCTCGAAGCCCCCCTGGCGATTGAGGAATACCGTGTGTCTGAGCTCGACTGCGTCCAGGCGGGCCGTCGTGTCGAGGCTCGGGATGAGCCGCGTCAGCTCGGCCCGTCCATACTCGGCGTACGATACCGAGGCCAAGTGCGGTAGTCCCGGAACCGGCGCATCGAGGGGCCGCGCCAGGTCGTCGCGCGGGCGGAGGGGGCGCCATCGGTCCCCCTCGCGCACACCCTCGACCAGGTCGAACAGCCCGTCCCGGTTGAAGTCTCCGAAGAAGAGCGAGTAGGCGGACGGCACCTCCAGGTTCCGGCCCCAGCCGGTGGCCACGAGATCGAGGCGCCCGTCCCCGTCGAAATCGCCCGCGGCGATGCCGTTCCAGCGCCCCCGCGTCGACCCGAGCCCGGCCGCCTCCGTGACGTCCCGGAACCTGCCCGCCTCGTTCTCGAACAACCGGATCGATCCCCAGTCGAGGACCAGCGCCAGGTCGGGGTCGCCATCGCCGTCGAAGTCGGTGAACACGGCACCGGAGACCAGGCCCAGACGCGCGAACGTCGCGGCGGCGCCGGAGTCGGGGACCAGCGCGCCCGCTTCGTTCCGAAAGAGCTGCGCATCGGCGGGGAGCGGATAGAGCGCGGCGACCACGCGGCCACCCACGAAGAGATCGAGATCGCCGTCTCCATCCACGTCCGCCTGCGCCAGCGGCCCCGTGGCGGACGGCGCCCGGCGGTCCGCGCCGGGCGGCGGCCCCAGGGGGGTGGCCGGCAGCCCCCCGGCGGCGCGCCCCGCCAGCGGGAGGGGGACGATGTGCGCCGCCGGAGCGGCGAGCGCCGCCTCGGGCGAATCCGCCTCGTAGTTGCTCGACCCGATCACCAGGTCGAGCCCGCCCCGTCGCGCCAGCGGCACGATCGCCGTGGCGTCGCCCGAAGGCGGGCGCCACAGCGGGAGGGGCGTGAAGCGGCCGTCCCCTTCGTTGCGCCGCAGCGCGACCGCTCCGCCCCGCCCGCTCCCGATGACGAGGTCGGGGTCCCCGTCCCGATCGGCGTCGACCCAGGCGAGACCCGGACCGAGGCGACTCAGCGAGTGGGGCAGCAAGGGCTGTCGCGCCCGATCGTCGAACGGCGTCTCGGCGTGTCGGTGAGCCAACGCCGCCGAGACGTCGAGGAAGTGGGGCGCGCCGGACCCGCCCGCTCGGGGGGGCGGGGGCGAGGCGCCCTCGTGGTAGATCTCGTACTCGCGATTCGCGACCACGCCCTCCACGGTGGAGCGGCGGCCGTCCGGCCAATCCACGACCAGGGTCATGGGCGCCGAGGCCGCCGCGGCGAACGCGACCGCCGGCTCCGACGACGAGAGGTATGTTCCGCCGGCCGCGATCTCGTCGATCTGCTCGCCCACCGCGTGTCCGCCGAGCCGCACGCGGGCCCCGATGCCGCGCGAGTTGCCGGCCGGACCGCGCAGGCGTACGAGCACGCGCGGGGCGCCGCTCTCGTTCCGGTACAGGACCGGGGGGTCCGCGAAGCGGGTCACCACCACATCGAGGTCGCCGTCCGCGTCCAGGTCGCCGCTCGCGATGCCGTGCGAGATGTCCGCTTCGCCTCCCCATCCCCAGCCGTCCGTGACGTCCTCGAAGGCGCCCTCCGGTCGCCCGCGGAAGGCCAGGTTCGGTTGGCGCAGCTCGGGCAGCATGCGGAGCGCCTGCGGGCCCGCGACCGCCCCCGCCCCGAAGATCCGGGCGTTGGCGTCTCCATCCAGCGGGTTCCACACGTGCCCGGTCGTCACCAGCAGATCCTCGAGACCATCCAGATCCACGTCCATCACGAGGGCGCCCCACGTCCAATCCGAGGCGGCCAGCCCCAGCTCGTGCGCCACCTCGGCGAACGTCCCATCTCCGCGATTGAGCTGCACCGCGTTCCGGTTCACCTGCACGCGCGTCTCGACCACCCCCGGGGGCTCGGCCTCGGGGCGGAAGTTGGGCGTCTGGGCCAGGCGCGCGGCCGGGTCGAGCGCCAGCATGTCGGTGGTCACCAGATCGAGGTCGCCGTCGCGATCCAGATCGGCCGCCTCGACGGCCATGGACGAGAGGCTCGTGGTGCGGATCGACGAGGCGGGGGCCTCGTCGAACGTGCCGTCCCCGGCGTTGATCCAGATCCCGTCGGGGCTGTTGAAGTCGTTGGCCACGTAGAGGTCGGGATCGCCGTCCCCATCCCAGTCGCTGAACCGGGCCGTGAGGCCCCATTCGCGCGGCGCTCGCGACAAGGGCCGGCCGGCGATGTCGCGGAAGCGCTCCCCCGCGGGCGCGGCGCGGAAGCGCCCCTCCCCCTCGTTGATGTACAGCTCATCGGGCTCGCCCAACTCGAAGCGGCGCACGAAGCGCCCGTCGAACTCCACCCGGTAGTGCGTCTCGTACAGGTCCGCGAGTTCCGGCGGTATCCGGATCTCGCCGTCCGGCCCGGGGCGGAGCCGGTTGATGTCGAGCGCGGCCGGAGGGAAGAGGTCGTCGACCTGCGCCGTCTTGTAGCTGGCCACGTAGAGGTCCAGGTCGCCGTCGCCGTCTATGTCGGACAGGGCGGCCGTCGTGCTGGCGCGGGCCGCCTCGAAGCCGGCGCCCTCGACCGCGGCGAAGCGTCCCGCTCCATCGCCGCGCCACAGGCGGTCGGGCGCGCCGTGCGCCAGGACGAGCAGGTCCAGGTGGCCGTCCCCGTCCACGTCGGCCAGGGCGGCCCCACGCGCCGACCCATCGACCGCACTCAGACCGGCCGGCTGGGTCATGTCCTCGAAGCGCCAGCCGCCCAGGTTCCGGTACAGCCGGCTGCCCCCCCCGAAGCCGGCGAAGAAGAGGTCGGCCAAGCCGTCGCCGTCCACATCTCCGATGGCCACCCCCGCGCCCTCCGCGAGCACGCGGTTGGCGGTGCGCCGCTCCTCCGGCACGTCGTAGGCGAAGCGCACCCCGTGGCGTGGCGCGTCGAGGCGCGCGAACCCGCCGGATCCCCGGGGATGCAGCGCGCGCCACCGGTGATCCCCCTCCTCGGTCCACGGACCCGGCGCGGCCTCGCCGCGACAGCCCGGCCAGAGGGCGATCGCCCCGAACAGAGCCGCCGCCGGGAGCGCCCGTCTACCGCGGCGCGCGGCTCGCGCCCGCATCAACGAGGCGCGCCGCCGAGCGGAAGCGGAGGTACGTCGAGCGGCTGTGCGACGCCCGATCCCTCTCGCACGAAGTACACGCGATCCGGGACGAGGCCGACCAGGCGCTCCACCCGGCCGGAGCCAGGCCAGCGGATCTCCACCTCGCGGATGGCGCGCGCGTCGCCGAGACCGATCTCCTGCTGGAGGCTGGAGCCGCCGAAGCTCCCACCGGTGCCGGCCAACGCGTGGATGTCGCGAGGTCCGCCGGGCGTGTCGACCGACACCCGGATGCGGGCCCCGATGGCCGACCGGTTGGCCTCCACGCCCTCGAGCCGCAGCGTCACCCAACGGCCGCCGTGACCGGGGTTCTCCCACAGCACGTTGCGGCCCACATCGGCTTGGATGGCGCCGCCCAGCACCACGTACAGATCCTGATCTCCGTCATGGTCGATGTCGCCGAACGCGACCGCGTGACCCTTGGCGACGTGTCCGAACCCGCCGCTCGCCGAGATGTCCTGATAACGGCGGCCGCGGTCGCTGCGGAACATGAGATTGGGGACGATGGTGCGGAGATCCGGGTCGCCCGTGCCCAGGTAGAAGTCGAGCCAGCCGTCGTTGTCGAGATCGCCGTAGTTGGAGCCCATCGTGTAGACGACGCGGTCCATGGCCACGGCACGCGTGACGTCCTCGAACGTTCCGTCGCCGCGGTTCCGGTAGATGCGCGGCGTCTCGGCCCCATCGGCGATGCCCAGGAGGCCCCGGAACACCTCGGAGTTCCGCACGCGGAAGCTCGACACGAAGATGTCCAGCCAGCCGTCGTTGTCGTAGTCGAAGAACCACGCCGGCAGGCTGGCGAGGGGCTCCGCGACCCCCGCCGGCTCGGTCACGTCGGCGAAGCGCCACACCCCGTCCGGGCCCGGGCCCCGGTTGTGGAAGAGCGTGTTGGGCTCCTCGAAGCGGGACATGTAGAGGTCGAGGCGTCCGTCGTTGTCGAAGTCGCCCCACGCCACGGCCTTGACGAACCCCTGGACGGCGACCCCGGCCTGGGCGGCCACGTCGGTAAAGGTCCCGTCGCCGTTGTTGCGGAACAGCTCTGTGGCGTGCAGGCGAGGCGGCCGGGCCCGTAGCTCGGCCTCGTTACCGATCGCGAGATCGAGCCAGCCGTCGTTGTCGAAGTCTCCCCACGCCGCCGTCTGCGTCGGGTGCACCGAGAGCACCCCGGCCGCCTCGGTGACATCCGAAAAGCGCCCGCCCCCTTCGTTGCGGAGGAGGGAGTTCGGCTGGCCGTCCGAGGTCCAGGCGCCGCGCAGCACGAACACGTCGTCGTCGCCGTCGTTGTCGTAGTCCGCCTGGATGAGGTTGAGCCCCCCGAGCAGTCCCGTGAGTCCGGCCTCGTCGGTCCGGTCGACGAACGCTCCGTCGAGATTCTCGAAATAGCGCAGCGAGTCGCGCAGGAATCGGGACGAGACCATCAGGTCCAGGTCGCCGTCTCGATCGAAATCCTCCATGGCGACGCCGCCGGCGTGTCCGGCCACGTCGATGCCGAGCTCGAACGCCCGGTCCCGGAAGCGGCCGATGTCGGCTTCGGCAGCGAACGCGGCCGGGTCGAAGCGCCACCGCGCGGGCACGCCGTGCGGGAACTCGCCCAGCGCCATGTAGGCCAGGTTCAGCAGCCACTGCGACCCGATGTCATCCGGCGCTTCGTCCAGCCGGGCCTCGTAGAGCTGGGCCGCGGCGCGCAGGCGGGGCGCGAGCTCCGGGCTGTAACGGGAGCCATCGAGCGGGAACAGACAGGCCTCCGTATCGGCCAGGCAGGCGTCCTCGATGGCGCCCCACAGGGCCGAGAGGGCGAGGAGGTCGCGCATGTCCCTCTTGAACTCGAGCGGCACCTGCCCGCCCTGCCGGTCCACGAACTGTCCGATGCGCACCAGCTCCTGGCTCGCCTCGCGGTGGCGTCCCGCCTGGAGGAGGTAATAGCTGCGGCGCGCGGCGTGCAGCAGGGTCCCCTGGAGCGTCTGCGGCACGCTG
>JBFIOX010000123.1:0-7579 GCA_041610455.1 Gemmatimonadota bacterium | reverse complement strand
GCGGCGCTCTATCTGACGCCGGGCGGCGCGCGCCGGGCGCCCACCCTGGCCCTGCGGGCCGGGGGCGCCAACGTGTTCGGGACGTTCCCCTTCCACGAGGCGGCCTATCTGGGGGGCGGGTCCGACCTGCGCGGTTTCTACAAGGAGCGCTTCGCGGGCGACGCGGTCGCGTTCGGCAACGCCGAGATCCGGCAGCCCCTGGCCCGCTTCTATCTGCTCTTCCCGACCGAGTTCGGCATCCTGGGCGCGGCCGACATCGGGCGCGTCTTCTTCGACGGCGACCCCGACGCCGCGGACACGTGGCACACCGCGTTCGGCGGGGGCGTCTGGTTCTCGTTCCTCAACCGCTCGCAGTCGCTGAGCGCGACCGTGGTCAACGGGGACGATCTGACGGGGGTGTACGTGAGGGCGGGGCTCCACTTCTAGCCTCGCGGGGCGCGTAGACACCGACCAGCGCGCGCCCGTCGCGCCCCTCGTCCGCCAGGATGAGGGTGAGGTCGGGCGCGATGGCGATCCCCTCGGTCTGGGGGTGGGCGCTCCTCGCGAGGGGGCGGGCGCCCACCCAGACGCCGTCCGGCGTCACCTCGAGCAGCAGCCCGTCGCGCGCGCTCACGACGAGGTAGTGGCCGGTGACGGGATCGCGCTCGATGCCCGAGGGGCGGAGCCCTCGTCGGGGCACGCGCACGACCGTGGTGTCGTAGGGGAGGCGCAGCGGGGGCCCCGAGACCGCGCGCGCGTCCAGCGACCAGCGGAAGATGGTGATCGCCCCGGCCAGCTCGCGGGCGCGGGGCGTCTTGCACAGGAGGAGGAGCGACGCCTCGTCCGGGTTGTGGGCGAGCCCCTCGACCTCGCAGGCCCTTCCCACGTCGGTCGCGTACGCCTCGAACGGCACGCGGGCGTCGTCGGGGCCCTCGGAGGCCGCGTACACCCGCCCCCCGCTCGACACGAGGTACACGCGTCCGCGGGCCACCGCGATGCCCTCGAAATCGTCCCGCGCCGGCGTGGAGCCCAGCGCGAAGGCCTTCACGAACGCGCCGGCCCGGTAGTCGATCTCGTACACCACGCCCCGCTCGTCGTCGTGGCCGAGCAACCGGCCGTCGTCGGTCACCGCGAGGCCGGAGATCTCGCGCAGGCGGAGCGGGAGGCGCCAACGAGCCACCGGGCGCGCGAGATCGTAGCGGGCGAGGGCGGACGGGCGAGCCGCCGTGTCATCGAGCGCGCCGGCGACCGCGGAGTCGGCGGCGAGGGGCGTCGCCCCGTCATCGACGAGATGCGACACTGACGATGAAGCTTCGACTACCTGCGCGTCTCCGCCCGCCGCGCCTTCGCCCCCGCCGCCTCCACACGCGACGGCCACGGCGGCCACGACCGGGAGCGCCGCGCCGCGTCGCCGGAGCAGGGACGCGCGCGAGACCGCTACTCCATCGTCCAGTAGGTTTCCTGCGCTCCCTTGGCCTTCTCGATCTTCAGGTTCCGGTATTGGGCCGCGAGCACGCAGTCCCCCGTCATCCGGCGCAGCGTGGCGATGATGTCGCTCCCCTCGGTGTCCTTCGCGAGCCCCACCAGGTACTCCAGCGTGGTGCTGCCGTTCTCGTCGCGATCGATGTCCGCCAGGTTGCACTTGTTCGTGGAGTCCTCGACCACCCGCGTGATGATGTCGATGCACTCGTCGGGCTTCTGCGTCACCACCACGAGCAGGCCCGAAAACTTCTTGGCCGCCTTGCCGGCGCTCTCGACCTTCTTGCGCAGCCGGTCGCGCCGCTGCGCGATCTCCTCGAGCGTGTCCGGGGTGAGCGCCGCCAGCACGTCGGGGCTTCCGATCGTGAGGTTGCCGATCCCGGCGCCCGGCGTCCCGGCGCCGGCCAGCACGTCACCGAGCCCCATGCGCGGGGCGCGCGACAACTGGTCGGCGTAGATGTCGCCGATGCGGAACTGCCACATGGCGAGCGCGAGGTAGTTGAAGAAGATCGTCGACACGGCCGCGATGCCCAGCGCCTGAACGCCGGCGGCCAGCGCGGTGCCGATCGCGACGAAGATGTACACCGCGTCCTTGGTGTCCTTGAGGGTGTTGCGGAAGCGGACCGCGGCCACGATGCCGGCGAGGCTGAAGGCGAGCGCGATGCTGTCCTGCACCACGATGACGAGCGCCGTGACGGCCACGGGCAGGATGATCACGGTGTGCACCACGGACTCGTCGTAGCCCTGGCGCTGCCGCGTGATCATGTACACCCACACCACCGGGACGAGCAGGAGGAGGCAGCCGGTCACGGCGAACAGCGTGAAGCGGAGCGACTCCCAGGGGCCGCGCATGGATGCGTCGCCCACCCCGACGGGCTCGGCCGGCGCCGGAGCGAACTCGTTGCGCTGCGCCAGCTCGCTCAGCCGCCGTCCCGAGAAGGCCTCCGCGATCGTGGGGAACACGAGCGTGAGCCCCCACACGATGAGGCCCAGCACCAGGTAGTACAGGGTCAGGCGCACGAAGGGCGAAGCCACGAATCCCCGCCGACCCCGCATGTCTCGACGCTTGTGCATTCCACCCACCTCCTCGCTCGCCGCACAATCTCGCTCGGCGCGGCCGGCCGGGGCCAGGGCGCCGCTCACGCGGGGCGGCCGGCCGGGCCCAGGGCGCCGCTCGCGCGGGGCGGCCGGCCGGCCAGGCTCGCCACCACCGCGTCGGCGATGGATCGGTTCGACGCGCCGCCTCCCCCTCGTCGCGGGTCCGCGACGCTTGGAGCCGTAAGCGGCGGCTCGGCCTCGATGTACGGTCCCGGGCCCGGAACGCGGAGACCAACTGCCCCAAATGCCCCGCCCCACGGGGCTTGACGACCCTCCGTCACCACCCGCATGACAACCCTCCCCGCATTCGCAAGGAGGTGCTTCGATGCCGGACTCGTCCCGTCCGTCCCGGCAGGCCCGCTGGGCCTGCGCGCTGTCGGCGGCGCTGCTCGTCTGCGCCGCGCCCGCGACCGCCCAGATGATGGATCGCTGGCAGACCACCCATGACCGCTACGACGCGGCGTTCGTGCAGGCGCAGCTCGACGCCGAGCGCGACCGGCTGTCCCACGAGCACGGAGCCATAGCGCAAACGATGTGGTCAATGCGCGCCGAGCTCGCCGCGGTTCCCTACGACGTCACCCGCCGTCCCATGGCGCCCGCGGTGCCGCACATGCGTCACCGCGTCGAGGCGGCCCACCTGATCCACCACCAGGCCGTGGCCGGCGGCGGATCGTTGGGCCCCATGCACGGGTCGACGGCGCATCCGAGCGGGCTCGGTTGGTTCCCGCATTCGATGTTCGCCCAGGGCGGGCGCGTCTACGGAGTGTGGGGATACGGGCGGCTCCTCGAGGCGGTGAGCGCGCACGCGGAGCGTCACGCAGGCGGCTAGCCGGCTCGCCGCTCCCGGGCAGGCGCGTCGTCGGTATCGGCCGCTTCCGCGACGCGCAGCTCGTCCACCAGCTCTTCGAGCCCGTGGATGGCCAGCGACACCGTCGGCTCGCCGTCCCAGTCGCACTCGAGGCCGGTGGCCTCGTTGAGCAGGTGCTCGGCGAGATACACGGCGTGACGCGCGTCGAAGTCGTGGTCCCACCAGAGCGGCAGCGGATCGTGGTGGAAGGCGATCGGCTCGACGATGGACCACGGGAGGCCCCACCAGCCGGCGGCGTACGCGCCGAGATCGGCGTGCGTGAATCCGAAACGCTCGCGCTCCAGGTCCCCGAGGGGCCGCGTCCCCGCTTCCGCCTGCCGAAGTACCTCGGCGTACGGCTCGGGCGCGATGTCGACCATCAAGAGGCGCCCCAGATCGTGCAGCAGCCCGGCGATGCGGGCCACGTTCCAATCGTTCGTCCCGGCGGCCAGGCGCGCGGACGTGGCCGCCGCCTCGATCCCGTGCCGGCGTAGCGTCTCTATCTCCGATGCCAGCCCGTTCACGCTCCGGCAAGCGCGGAACAGCTCCAGCTCGAGCACGAGCGCCTTCAGGGTAGAGGGCCCCAGGATCTGGATCGCCTCGTAGGGGTCCCGCACCGGCGTGGAGAGACCGAGAAAGGGCGAATTGACCAGCTCGCGCAGGTGATCGACGATCTCGCCATCCTGCGTGATGATGTCGGTGAGGTCGCCGGGCGATCTCTTGGTGCACGAGATCGCCTCGGCCAGCTCCGCATGGATCGGCACCGCGGGCAGCGCATCTCCACCGCTGACGAACCCCGACAGGACGGGGTCGCTCAGCCGGCCGCGCAGCGTGAGCCCGCGCAGGATGAGCCGCTCGATCTCCTCGGGGTCGCTCGGCCTCACCAGGCAGTGATGGGCCAGCGGCAGCGCCATCGCGATGAGCTCCGGCGCCGCGCGTCCGGCCAGAACGATTCGCACCGCATCGGGGTGTGCCCGGCGCACGTCGCGCAGAAGGTCCAGCCCGGAGACGCCCAGGGCCCCCAGATCGAGGAGAAGCGCGTGCGGGGACCTGGCCTCGCACGCATCGATCGCGAGCCGGCCGCCGGCATAGAAGGAGATGTCCCAGTCGAATCGCCGCTGCTCCAGCTCGCGCAGCAACCCGGCGAGCAGTTGGCGCTCGTCTTCTACGAACATGATTCGGTTCATGCGACGCTCGGCTCGGCCGGCCCGATCCCCCCGTAATCGGACCGTGACATCGACAGACCCACGCGGGCTCCGCCTCGTAGAGAGCATCGGCGGGAAGGAGCGTTTTCTTGAGCGCGGGCCGATCCGAGCCGGCTCCCGGCCGCACGTCCCCGGGTGCGCCCGGGTCCTAGGCGCGGGCCGGGGATCTGCGGGGCGGTGGGGGTAGAGGCGGGGCGGTCAGGGCGACGCGGCCTCGCGGTCGATCGACGCGATGACCAGTCGCAACAGGCCGTCGATGTCGCTCCCGGGGATCCAGCGAGCCACTACGACCAGGTCGTGCACCGGGTCGCAGTACACCATGTTGGTGCCGTTCCCCAGGTGGGCCCAGGCGGTCTCGGGGGCGCTCGGGTACATCTTCCTGCCCTCCTGGTCGGGGCGGTTGAGGAAGTAGTTCATGAACCCGTAGGTGCCGTTGGCTGGGCCCGGGGTGGTCGCCAAATCGAACCACCCCTCGGCCAGCAGCTGCCGCTCGCCCCACTTGCCGCGCCGCAGCGTGAAGAGCCCGAAGCGGGCCTGGTCGCGCGCGCTGATGAACATCCCGCCGCCCCAGTGCCCCCCTCCGCTCACCGACTGGACGCGGCGACCGTCGATCGTGATCCACGCGTTGCCGTACCCGTTCCAGCGCCAGGTGGGCGACGCCCCGATGGGCCCCATCACGCGCTCGTGGAGCACCTCGGGAAGCGGGCGACGCCATACGCTCGTCGCCGCCAGGGCGAGCACGTTGACGCGCGTATCGTTGTACTCGTACGCCGTTCCGGGCTCGTGGCGCTCGCGCGTCAGCCAGGTCGAGGGGTCGCGATCGGGACGATCGGCCCAATCCGGCTTGCCCCACAGCGTCCCCTCCCAATCGGAGGTCTGCCTGAGGAGGTGATCCCAGGTGATCTTCCGGTTGTGCGCCGACTCGAACATGGTCGTCGGGTCGGGCTTGCCGAAGGCGACGCGGTCGACCCCTGGCTCCCCATCCCCCTCGGGCACGTCGACGGGCGCCATGTAGCGCCACACCGGATCATCCAGCGACGCGATTCGCCCATCCTCCCAGGCCAGGCCCACCACGGTCGACAGGAACGACTTGGTGACGCTGTGCGTCATGTCGACGCGCTCGGTGTCTCCCCACTCGGCCACGATGTAGCCGTGTCGCACGATGAGTCCGGCCGCGCCTCCCCTCACCTTGAACGGTCCGATCCCCTCTCCGAAGGGCTCGCGGCCGAAGCTCTGGGCCTGTGACAGCTCCTGGTCGCGCGGCACCGACGTCTCGTGGGCCAGGGCGTACGCGACCGCGGCCTCCACCCCGGCCGGACTCATCCCCACCTCCTCGGGCCGGCGCGTCTCCCAGTCCCCGCCGCGGCCGGGCACGTACTGCGCGCTCGCCGAGATCGGAAGGAGCAGTCCGATCAAGTACGCGATCACCGAGATCCGTCGGCCGCTTCGTCGGCCAAGGCTCCGTCCGGTGCGTCGACCGATGCCTCGTCGGGGGTGTCGGCCAATCCGTCGGCCATATCGCCGGGTGGCATCCACGTCGTGGGGGGCGCGTTGTCTCATCGCTCAACCTCTGGTCGATCTAGGCTCGGGTCAGGTCGACCAGTGAATGTGGAGGATCCGCCACCCGTCGTCGGTCTTCGAGAGCACCAGCGTCTCGGTCCCGCTCGCGTCGATCTGGCGGCCGCGGAACTCTCCCTTGTTCGTGTACGTCCTCAAATACAACGCCATCGCCCCGTCCACCACGAGCCGCTCCGAGGTCGTCGTCGACTCGACCGCCTGCAAGAACGCCATGTCGGCTCCCAGGTGGCCGCTGGCGTACTCATCGCGCGTCTCCGCGTGCCCGCCCTCGAACACGCGGACATCGGGGTGGAGCTGCGCCAACGCCGCGTCGCCGTCGCCGGCCCCGAGCCCGGTTCGAAAGGCGTCGATGACGGCGCGGACCTCGGCTTCCGCCCCGGGGGACTGGCCCAGGAGCGGCGGTGCGAGCGCGAAGCCCGCGAGGATGGCCGCCGCGAGCGCGGCCCGAAGTGTCTCGATCCTCAAGATCATGCTGTTTCTCCTCGTGTGACGTTTCGGCCGCGCGCCCTTCGCCGCCGGGCCGAGGGCGTCGGTGTTCGGCCGCACGCCCCCCAGCCGCCGGGCCGCGGGCGTCAGCTTTCGGCCGCGCGCCCCCACCCCCGGCGCGGGGGCGGGGGCGGCCCAGTCTCAGTTGAGCCGCGGGTCGGGGTACGGCGGCACCGATAGCAGTCCCGGGAGCCCGAACACCCGCGCGAATCCCACTATCAGCTCCACGTTGGCGTTTCCGGCGTCCCACTCGTCGAGCCGTGTCGCGATCCCGAAGTCGAGCACCCCGCGGTTGCTGGTCTGCCAGCGAGTCCCGATCTCGACCCACACGCGGCTGCGGCCCGCATCGGCCGGGATCTCCACGTACACGTCGCCCAGGATGGCCTTGCTGAACAGACCGATCGGATAGTCGAAGGCCACGCCCAGACGCCAGTAATCACCCCCGTCCGCATCGCTCGCGAACACGTAGCCGCCGTTGCCGTGCAGCCGGAGCCGGTCGAACGAGCGTGTGACGATGCCCTTCACGCCCGCGCTCCAGTCCTCACGTCCCAGATCTCCCGCCCCGGGGGTGCCGCCGTCCACCCGTACCGCCACCGCGGGCCAGCTCCACGTCTCCCGCCGCAGGTTGTAGAGCACGTGCACGTGGAAGGACTCGAGCCCGGCCTGCGCGTCGGCTCCGGGGCCATCCTCCAGCCCCGCTTCGACCTCGAAGCCCACCTGCCCGTTGCGGAAGAGGCCCGTCTTGACCTCGAAGATCGACGTGAGCCCGCTGCCGCCCTCCGAGAGGCGGCCGCGGCCCCCGAACTCCATCTCCCACTCGCGGAACTTGATGACCTGCGCGTCCTCCACGAGGATCGGCCGGTCCAGATCCGCCGCCCGAAAGTCCTCCTGGGCTGGCAGCGGGTTC
>JBFIOX010000122.1:0-7594 GCA_041610455.1 Gemmatimonadota bacterium | reverse complement strand
GCCGGGCGAGCAGCGCGCGCGCATCGAGCGTGGGGCGCGCCTCCTCGAGGCCGTCACCGGGACCCGGCCCCGCACGTTCGTGCCACCCTGGAATCGGTACGATGCGACCACGGCGCGGGTGCTCGTGGAGCTGGGGTTCCAAACCTTGTCGGCCGGCCGAGAGGGCGGCGTTCCCGGGCTGATCACCTTGCCGGCCACCCTGCCCGCCGCCGAGCTGGAGGGGGCCATTCGCGAGGCGGACGAGGCGGACGCTGCACGGGTCCTCATCGCCCTCCTGCACCCGTACGATTTCTTCGAGCTGGGTCGTCCGTGGGGCCGCATGAGCCGAGAGGCGTGGGTCGGCCTCCTGGCGCGGGTCGGCGCGCATCCCGAGGTGCGCTGCGTGACCCTCGGGCGCCTGGGCTCCCGGGTGCCCGATCTCGATGGGCGGCGCATGCGCGCTTTCGCGCGGTTCCACGCGTCGCCGGCCCGCCGCATGGTACCCCCCTCGGTGAGCGGCTCGCTCGACCGACCCCTGACCCACTATCCGGCGGCGGCCGAGACCCGCGTGCTCTCGCAACGTCGCGCGGCGATCGCCCTCGGGATCTTCGGCTCGATCGCGGTCGCGGCGGGCATCGTCGGTTTGGGGCTGGCTCTCGTGGCAGGTCGCCTGGGCCACGTTCCGCTGCTCGCCTTGCGTCTCGTGGGCGCGGTCGGCACCGGTCTGCTCGTCGTCCGGACCATGCGGGGCGAGGGACCCTACTTCCGCGGTCTCGCGTCCTCGTGGGGCGCGGCGTGCGGGACGGCCGCGTCCTGGCTCGCATGACCGGGCGTCTCGGGCGGGGGATCTTCGGCGGCGGACCGTGTCCCGGCCGCCCCGGCCAACAGGGCGCGCATCAGATGCCGCGGACGGATCCACGGCACGCGCGTGCGGCCGTCGCGCAGGGTCCTCACGGCCCGCAGGTAGGCGGTCGCCCCCTCGCGCGAGGCCGCGTAGAGGGCCTCCTCCACCGCCGCCTCGAGAGCCGCGTCGAGGGCGCGGACCTCGCCCTCGCTCAGCGCGAGACGCGGCGTGATCCGCTTCATCTTCTGGAGCACGCGCGCGCCGTTGGCGGCGTGGTCCGCCACGCCGCGCGCGCCGGTCAGGTTCCGCTCGTGGTAGCGCACGCGCGCCACGCACCGGCTCGTGTACGCGAACGCCCCGATGCGGCTCAGCCGCAGCCAGAAGCCTCGGTCCTCCGCGGTCCGGAACTCGCGGCTCCACAGACCCGCCTCGAGCGCGGCCTCGCGGCGGACGAGGGCGGCGCAGTTGGCGATGTAGCTGCCCCCGAGCAGGCTCTCGAAGGTGCCCTGCCCGATGCGGCGGAAGGGGACCGCGCCGACGCCGGGCACGGAGCGCGTCGCCGACTCGGCGGGCAGATCGTGGACCGGCTTGCCGCTCAGGTAGTCGGCCCCGCGCCGTCCGTCTGTGCCGATGCGCTCGGCGTTTCCGAAGGAGGCGGCGAGGTCGGGCCAGGTGTCGAAGGCGGAGACGAGCGTCTCGAGGGCCGTCGGCACGAGCGTGTCGTCCGCGTCGAGCGAGACCACGAGATCCGATGCCACGGCCCGGAGACCGGCGCTGCGCGCCCCTGCGGCGCCCGTGTTCTGCTGGCGGAGGAGCCGGGCCGAGCGTCCGGGTCCGGCCGACCATTCCCGGACGCGCGCCGCCGTGTCGTCCGTGGACCCGTCGTCCACGACGACCAGCTCGTCCGGAGCGCGCGTCTGAGCCGCCACGCTCTCGAGCGCGTCGAGGACGAAGTCCCCGGCTTGATAGGCCGGGATCACCACCGCCACGGTCCGCGCGCGGGATCGCTCGGTCACGGTCCGGCCTGGCGAGCGCGTGGCGCGGGAAGGGCTCTCCCATGAGCGCGCCCCAAGGCGACGGACCCCCTCGGGTCCTGCTCATCGCGCACGCCTTCCCCCCCTACCCGGCCTCGGGGGCGCGCCGCGCCTTCAACGTGGCGAGCGCGCTGGCGCGCGAGGGCCACCCCGTGCGTGTGATCACCGCCCGGGCCGACGCGGGGGCGCGCGAGCCGGCCCCCGGCGTGGAGGTCACCGGCGTGTCCAGCCTCCCCGCCGGGTCGGACGTTCTGAACCTGTTGCAGCGGGCCGGCGCGCAGGCTCGCGGGCTGCTCGCGGCCGCGCCGGGGCCAAACGCCGCCGGGGCGGCGGGACGGGCGGACCCGGGCCGTCTCGAGGCCCCCGACATCCTCGACCCGGGGCCCCCCCTTCGTCGGTGGTTGGCTTCGACCCTCCGCTTCCCGGACCCGCACGCGGGGTTTCTCCTTCCCGCCGCGCGCGCCGCGCTCGATCCGTCGACCCCCCGCGCACATGTGCTCTACACGAGCGGGCCGCCGGTGACGGTGCACCTGGCTGGACTCCTGGTACAGGCGTGCACCGGGCTCCCCTGGGTGGCGGAGTTCCGCGATCCCTGGATCGTGGACGGCGAGCCCTACCGGGCACCGGCCCTGCGAGCGCTCGTGCCCGATCGACTCGAAGCTTGGCTCTACGCGCGCTGCCTCGCCGCGGCGCGGGAGGTCGTCGCGGTGACCCGCGGCATCGCCTCGCTGGTCGCGCCGGCCCGCGCGGCGCTCGGAAGGCCCTCCCCGCACGTGGCGAGAAACGGGATCCCGGCCCTCCCCGCTCCGTCGGATCGTGCTCCGACCGAGAAGCCCCTCCGCATCCTCCACCTCGGCAACCTCTATGCTTTCCGCGATCCACGGCCCTTCTTCGATGGGATCGCGGCGCTCAAGACGGCCCGCCGGTGGACGGCCGCCGACGTGCGCGTCGAGTTCGTGGGAGTCGCGCCGGAGCCGGGAATCCGAGAATACGTCCGGGCCCGCGGCATCGAGGATCTGGTCCGCTTCACCGGCTGGGTGGATCACGACACGGGTCAGGCGCTCGTCCGGTCCGCCCACTTCCTCCTCCTCCTCGCCCAGCGCCAACCGCTCCAGGTCCCCAACAAACTGTACGAGTATCTCGGCAGCGGGAACCCCATCCTCGCCTTCGCCGATCGGGCGGGGGAGACCGCGTCTCTGCTGCGACGCGTGCCTGGCCATACCCTCATCGTCGAGGACGACGGGCCGGACGCCGTGCGGGAGGCCCTGGCCCGGGCCCTCGACGCGCCGCCTCCTTCCCTCGATGCGAAGTCGAGGGCCGTGCTGGCCGCATGGACGACCGCGCGTCAGCTCGCCGTCATCCCCGAGATCGTTCGCCGCGCGGCCGGATCAGGGGGCGGAGCGCTTCCACACCGCTTCGGCGCCTCGGGTCGGCCGCAGCAGGGCGGTCAAGACGGCGACGTGCGCCAGTAGGAAGCCGGTCGGGACACCGAGCCAGCGGACCGGGAACACGAGTCCCAGCGCGCCGAGCGCGTAGAAAGCCAGCTGGGCGCCCACCAGCGCATGGTAGAACGCGCCGCCCGCCAACCAGCCGGCGCCGAGCATCCCGAGCAGGCAGAGGGGCGTCGCCAGGCGCAGCAACTTGTGCGACACGTAGCGCCCGAACACCGGATTGGTCCCGGGCAGGAGCAGACGCGGCTCGACGCGGAGCAGCTGTATGTTGCCCACCATGGTGCGGACCTTCCGCCCGAACTCGCGCCCCGGCTCGGCCGCTTCGTCGTGGGCGATCGCGTCGTCGATGAACAGCACGCGGTGTCCCCCGAAGACGATCCGCATCGGGATGAGGACGTCGTCCAGGATCAGCCCGGGGGGGAGGGGGTCGTAGAGGGATCGCCGGATGGCGTAGATGGCCCCCGTGACGCCGACGACCGAGCCGGTGGCGCTCTCCGCCCGGCGAAGCGCGACTTCGATCTGCCAGTATCGCCGCATCCCCTCCGCCGCCGCGGAGGGAGAAGCCGCGATCACCAGCCGGCCGCTCACCGCCCCCACCGAGGGATCTCCGAGCGCGGCCACGAGGCGCGTGAGCACCTCGGGCTCGAACCGCTGCCGGGCGTCGGCGAAGACCACCACCTCGCCCCTCGCCGCCGCGACGCCGGCGTTGAGCGCCCCGGCCTTGCCGTCCTCGCCCGGGCTCACGAGGACCCGGAGGTCTTCACTCTCGGCCGCGACGGCGCGGGCGCGTTCCTCGGTGGCGTCCGTGCAACCGTTGCAGACGACGATCGTCTCCCAGCGCCCGGCGTAGTCCTGTCGCCGCAGGTCGGCGAGCCGCCCTTCGATGCGCGCCTCCTCGTCGCGCACCGAGAGCACGACGCTCAAGAGCGGAGTCCAGGCGCTGGTCGACGTGGGCCGCGGGCGGAGCCGGGCCCACAGCAGCATCACCAGCGGGTACCCGGCATAGCACCAGGCCACCAATCCGAACAGGAACCAGAAGACTGCGCGCATTTCCCCCGTCTTCGAGCGGTCCAGCCGTGGTATCGCGAGCGGGCCTTCTGCACGAGCAGGGTTCGTGCCCTCCTCGTACGTTGCCCCGACCGCCGGGAGCGGCGCGCCCGACGCGCGCCGCCGCGCCGATCTGTGTTCTCGATGCAACACCGCGCGGCAGGGCGGGCCACGGACCCCCGCCCCGCGAACGCCATGCGGGCCGCGAACTTGCATATTTTGCCGTCGCGCGACGAGGGGTGGGCTGGACTGGGAACGGAAGCCGAACGGCAGGCGATGACCGACTCGGGGCACAACGTGGCCAAAGAAAGAGCGCCCGCGGCCCGATCTTGGCCGGCGCGCGTGCGCATCGTGGCCCCCACGCCCGACATCGTGGGGGGGCAGTCGGTGCAGGCGGCCTCGCTTGTCGCCCGACTAGAGCGCGTCCCGGGCCTCGACGTGCGGCTCGTCCCGATCAACCCGGCGCCGTGGCGACCCCTCCGGTTCCTGCGCCGCGTCAAGTACGTCCGCACGGTCGCGACACAGCTCCGCTACATCCCCTCGCTGTTCCGCGAGCTGCGGCGCGCCGACATCGTTCACGTGTTCTCGGCCTCGTATCTGTCGTTCGTGCTCGCTCCGACGCCCGCCCTCCTCATCGCCAAGCTCTACGGCAAGCGTACCATCCTGCACTATCACAGCGGCGAAGCCGAGGACCACCTGCGCCGTTGGCGGCGCACCGCCATCTCGACGTTGGGCCTGGCCGACCGGATCCTGGTGCCCTCCGAATACCTGGTGAAAGTCTTCGCCAAGTTCGGTCTCGAGGCCGAGGCCATCCCCAACTTCGTGCGCCGCGATCGCATCGGCTTCCGTCCCCGCCCGACACCGGCGCCGATCCTGCTCTCGAATCGCAACCTGGCCCCGCTGTACAACGTGTCCTGCATCCTGCGCGCCTTCTCCAGAGTGCAGGCGCGGTACCCCGATGCCTCGCTCACCGTGGCCGGCGACGGGCCCCAGCGCCGCCGCCTGCAGCGAGAGGCGAAGTCTCTGGGGCTGCGCAACGTCTCCTTCGTGGGGCAGGTGCATCCCGCCCGCATGCCCGAGCTGTACGATGCGGCCGACGTCTACATCAACGCCTCCGATGTCGACAACATGCCGCTCTCGATCCTGGAGTCGTTCGCGGCCGGCTTGCCCGTCGTGAGCACGAAGGCGGGGGGAATACCCTTCTTCACGCACGACGGCGAGAACGCGATTCTGGTCGAGCGGGGCGACGAGGCGGCGCTGGCCGAAGGCGTGTTTCGACTCCTCGAGGAACCGGGCCTCAGCGAGCGTCTGACCACCCGAGCCCGCGCCGACTTCGAGCGGAGCTTCTCGTGGCAGGCCGTGGGCGATCGGTGGCTCGATCTCTACGCGCAGCTGATGTCCCCCCTGCGCATCTGCATCGTGGCGCCGACCACGCGGATCCTCGGTGGCCAGGCGGTCCAGGCGGCGCGCCTGTTGCGAGAGTTGAGGGGGTCTGAGGGGGTCTCCGTGACGCTGCTGCCCGTGAATCCGCGGCTCTCGCGACCGCTGCGCTGGCTCCAGCGCATCAAGTACGTCCGCACGGCCGTGACCGAGGTCCGCTACGTGTGGAACCTGTGGTTCGGTCTGCGGCGGGCCGACGTGGCCCACATTTTCAGCGCCTCCTACCTGTCGTTCCTGCTGGCGCCCACGCCGGCGATCTTGATGGCCCGACTGCTGGGGCGCCGGACCATCCTCAACTATCGCAGCGGCGAGGCGGACGACCACCTGAGGCGTTGGCGGCGCACGGCGATCCCCACCCTGAGATCGGCCGACCGCATCATCGTCGGCTCCCCTTACCTCATCGAGATCTTCGCCCGGCACGGACTGCAGGCGGATGCGATCCCGAACATCGTGGAAGTGGATCGCTACACATATCGTGAGCGGCCGACGCCGCGACCGGTCTTCCTCTCGAACCGGAACTTCGAGCCCCATTACAACGTGGGCGATGTGCTCCGTGCCTTCGCGATCGTGGCCGCGGAGTATCCCGACGCGCGGCTCATCGTGGCCGGGGACGGTCCGCAGCGGCCCATGCTGGAGGAGCTGACCCAGGAGCTGGGAATCACGGGGATCGAGTGGCGCGGCCCCGTGCCGCCGGACCGCATGCCGGGCCTGTACGACGAGGCGGACATCTACCTGAACGCATCGGTCATCGACAACATGCCCACCTCGCTCATCGAGGCTTTCGCGGCGGGCACGCCGGTCGTGACGTCGGCCACGGGCGGGATTCCGTGGATCGTGGATCACGACCGCACGGGGCTGATGGTGCCGCCCAAGGACTACAAGGCCCTGGCCGATGCGGCTCTGCGCGTGCTGCGCGAAGAGGGTCTCGCCCTGCGACTGGCCCGGGCGGCCCGCGAAGCGTGCGTGCGTCTGTACACGTGGCGCGTCGTGCGAGATCAATGGCTCGAGGCGTACCGGGGGCTCGGCCTGGGCGGGCTGGCGGCGGTGGAGGGGGGCGCCTCCGCGGTGCCCGCCGCGCAGGATACCGCCTCCGAGATCGTGCGGTCGGCCGCGTCGCCGTGAGACCGATGCGTGTGGCCGGCTTGATCCGCCGGCCCCCGCGGGAGCTGGCCGATCGGGCCCGCCAGGGCGCCCAGGCCCGGCTCGAGCGCTGGGGGCTTCTCGACCCCGCCCGCGCGGGATCGGAGCAGGCGCTCCTGCGGGCGCTCGGGGCTCCGGCGTCAGGTGCGACCTCGGCCGATCTGCTGGCCGCCTTTCGCGCGCGGACCGCGTCCGGCCCCCTGCGCGCTTTCCACGATCCCGAAAAGACCCTCGCCGTAATCCGCGCCCGCTGGCCGGAGGCGAGCGATCGGGCTCTCGCGCGGGCCGAGCGAGTCGCGGGGGGGCGGTTCGACCTACTCGGGTACCGGGGGCTCGACTTCGGCCATCCCATCGACTGGCATCTCGATCCGGTGAGCGGCGTGCGCGCCCCCGACGCGCACTGGAGTCGGGTGCGGTTCCTGGACCCGCGTGTGGCGGGGGACCACAAGGTGGTCTGGGAGCTCAACCGCCACCGGCACCTGATCGATCTCGGGATGGCGCACCGGCTCACCGGGGACCCGCGCTGGGCGAACCTGTTCGCCCGCCACCTCGAGAGCTGGATGGACGCCAATCCGCCCAAGCGCGGGATCAACTGGGCCAGCAGCCTGGAGGTGTCCCTCCGGTCCATCGCCTGGCTGTGGGCGCTGCACTTCTTCGCG
>JBFIOX010000121.1:0-7622 GCA_041610455.1 Gemmatimonadota bacterium | reverse complement strand
GTAGAATATGCCGAAATCCGCGGTGACCACGGTGGCCTCGCGGCCGTCCTGGTCGAAAAAGGTCAGCGTGACGGGCCGCATGTGGATCTCGGTCTCGTTCATGAACTCGGCCGTGTCCGCCTCGAGTCGCGCCCGACGGACGCCCTCCCGCGTCACGAAGGTCCGCATCCGGGTCATGGCCATGTCCACCCCCTCGCCCAACACCTCGGCCGCGACGGGGGGGCTTTCGTCCGGGGCGCAGGCCGCGAGCGAGAGCGTCAGAAGCACCGAGGCCGCGAGCGACCCGGCCCGCCGAGCCGGTCCCGACGCGCCGGCGCGGCGCGCGCGGCGGCCCGAAGATCTCCGCGTCCGGCTCACTCTCGCACTCCGGCGCGCAGGAGGTCGTGCAAGTGCACGATGCCCACCACCACATCATCACCCACCACCGGGAGCGCCATCACCCCGTGCGCCTCCATCCGGGCCAGCGCGCTCGTGGCGCGCTCGTCGGGCGAAGCGGTCTTGGGCTCCGCGTTCATGGCCTCCGCCACGGGACGCTCGAGGAAATCGGGATGCCGCGATGCGAAGCGGGTGAGGTCGCCGGCCGTGAGCACGCCGACCAACCGATCCGCGGCGGTCACGACGACGGTGCCGCGCTGGTGCGCGATCTTCCCCATGGCCTCGCCGAGCGACTCCGTGGCGGCGGCCGTGGGCACCTCTTCCCCCGTGAGCATGACATCGCGGACCGTCCACAGCAGACGACGCCCCAACGCTCCCCCGGGGTGGAGCCGGGCGAAATCGTCCGAATCGAGCCCTCGCGCCCGCGTGAGGGCGAGCGCCAGCGCATCGCCGAGGGCGAGGGCCGCCGTGCTGCTCGCGGTGGGCGCGACGTCGTAGGGGCAGGCCTCCTCCTCCACCGACGCGTCGAGCACCACATCGGCGGCGCGCGCCACGGGCGAATCGGGGGCCCCGGTGAGGGCGATCACCGTGGCTCCCGTCCGGCGGACCGCCGGGAGCAGCGTGGTCAGCTCGGCGGTGGCCCCGCTCTTGGACACGACGAAGAACACGTCTCCGGCCATGATCACCCCCACATCGCCATGCGCCCCCTCGGTGGGGTGCAGGAAGAGCGCGGGCGTGCCCGTGCTCGACAGCGTGGAGGCGATCTTCCGGGCGACCAGCCCCGACTTGCCGACGCCCGTCACGATCACGCGTCCCGAGCTCTCGAGGATGCGGTGGACGGCGAGCAGGAACGGGGGGCCGAGGCGCCCGATGAGGGCCGAGACACCCTTCGCCTCGACCTCGAGCGCACGCGCCGCGACTTCGAGGAGGTCCTCGTCGCTCGGCAGCGGATTCTCGGTCTCCTCCAGGCCCGCGAGCTCGGATCCGCCTCTCACCCGTCCGCCCCCTTCGCCGAGGCGATGGACGTATCGGTCGCTCCGCTCAACCGTCCGCCGGCGCGGAACTCGCCCGCGAGCCGCTCCCACTCTCCCCGCGCGCCGAGCAGGGCCTCGGCGAACTCCCGCACCGCGCCGTGGCCGCCGGGGACCGTACCCACCCACGCCGCCAGCGCCCGCACCTCGGGCACCGCGTTGGCCACCGCGGCCGGCAGCCCGACGCGTTCGAGCAGAGAGATGTCCGCCAGATCGTCCCCCAGATGCGCCGTCCTCTCCCAATCGAATCCGTGCCGGGAGAGGATACCCTCGAGGGCGGCCACCTTTCCGCTCGGGTCGGCGAGCGACACGTGGGTGACGTCCAGCTCGGCGGCCCGGGCTTCCACCGCCGCCGACCGCTTGCCGCTTACGAAGGCGACCGCCAGCCCGGCCTGCTGCAGGAGGCGGATGGCCATGCCGTCCAGCGCATGGAAGCGGCGCAACTCCGAGACCGTGCCGTCCTCGCTCGTCCCGACCCACAGAGCGCCGTCGGTCAGCACGCCGTCGACGTCGAGCGACACCAGCTCGATGGTGCGGGCCAGCCGGGGCGGTATGGGCCCGCTCACGGCGTCGTCGCCGGCGCGGGACGCACCGCTTCCCATACGCGTACGCACCGCGCGAGCAGCGACTCGAGGCGCGACAGGGGCAGCATGTTCGCCCCATCCGAAGGTGCCCGGCCCGGGTCGGGGTGCACCTCGACGAACAGCCCGTGCGCCCCGGCGGCCACGGCCGCGCCCGCCAGCGGCTCGATGAACGCCGGTTCGCCGCCGCTCGCGCTCCCCGCCCCGCCGGGCAGCTGCACCGCGTGCGAGGCGTCGAACACCGTGGGACACCCCGTCACTTCGTGCATGATCGTGAAGCTGCGCATGTCCACGATCCAGCGTCCGTAGCCGAATGTGGTGCCGCGCTCGGTGACCGCGACCTCGCCCGCCCCCGCGCCGCGCAGCTTCTCCACCGCTCCTCCAATGTGCTCGGGGGCCATCCACTGCCCCTTCTTCACGTTGACCGGGCGCCCCGTCGCTCCCGCCGCCATCAACAAATCGGTCTGGCGACAAAGGAAAGCCGGAATCTGAAGCGCGTCGCACGCCTGGGCCGCGGCGGCCGCCTGCTCGGGCCGGTGGATGTCGGTGAGCACCGGGAGCCCGCTGCGGGCGCGCACGCGCGCCAGCGCCTCGAGCCCCTGCTCGAGCCCCGGCCCGCGGGGGGAGGCGGGCCCGCTGCGGTTCGCCTTGTCGAAGGACGCCTTGAAGATGGCGGGAATGCCGAAGCGGCCCGCGATCTCGGCCACCTGGTCCGCGATGGTGAACAGCAGCTCGTCGTCCTCGATCACGCACGGCCCGGCGATGAGAAACGGGGAGCGCGCGCCGCCCGGTCCGCTCCCGGCGAACAGCCCGGCGCGCTGATCGCTCACCCGCCCGCCGCGATGCCCTTCTTGGCGACGGACCCGTTCTCCGCGGGGCTCGCCTCCGCGAGGTGGTCTCGCCGCAGCTTGGCCGCGCTCACGAAGGCGGAGAACAGCGGATGGGGCTTGTTGGGGCGCGACCTCAGCTCGGGGTGGAACTGGGTGGCGAGAAAGAACGGATGGTCGGGGAGCTCGATCATCTCCACCAGCTCGCCGTCGGGCGACATGCCGCTGAACCGCATGCCGCCGACGGCCAGCGTCTGGCGGTACTCCGGGTTGACCTCGTACCGGTGCCGGTGCCGCTCCGAGATCTCGTCGGCTCCGTACACGCGGCGCGCCAGCGTCCCCTCCTCGAGTCGGCAAGGGTACGCCCCCAGTCGCATCGTGCCGCCCATGTCCGTCACCTTGCGCTGCGAGTCGAGGAGCGAGATGACCGGATCGGACGTCTCCCGATCGAACTCGAAGGAGTGGGAGGTCTTGAGCCCGCACACGTTGCGCGCGAACTCGATGATGGCGCACTGCAGCCCCAGGCAGATCCCGAAGTAGGGGATTCCGCTCTCACGGATGTGTCGAACCGTGTCGAGCATCCCCGCGATGCCCCGCACGCCGAATCCCCCGGGCACGAGCACGCCGTGGAAGCGCTCCACGAAGTCGGCCCCCTGCTCTTCGACGCGCTCCGAGGCCCACCACTCGACGTCGACGCCCACGTTGGGTCCGATGCCGCCGTGCACCAGGGCCTCGGCGATCGACTTGTACGAGTCGACCAGCTCCGTGTATTTGCCGACGACGCATATGCGCACTCGTCCGTCGGCCGGGTTCTTGATGCGGTCGACCATCGCGGCCCAGGCCGAGAGGTCGGGGGGCTGGACGTCGAGCCGCAGCGTCTCGCAGATCCGGTCGTCTAACCGCTGCTCGCGATACGCGAGCGGCAGCTCGTAGATGGTCTCCACATCGCGCGACTCGATGACGCGCGACACCTCCACGTTGCAGAAGCGCGCGATCTTCTTCCTGATGTCATCGCCGAGCGCGTGCTCGGTGCGGCACACGAGGATGTCGGGCTGGATCCCGATCCCCAGAAGCTCCCGCACGGAATGCTGGGTCGGCTTGGTCTTGAGCTCGCCCGAGGCCGCGATGTAGGGGACCAGCGTCAGATGGATGAACAGCGAGTTCTCGCGTCCCACGTCCTGTCGGAACTGCCGGATGGCCTCCAGGAACGGGAGGGACTCGATGTCGCCCACCGTGCCTCCGATCTCGGTGATCACGACATCGTGGTTGGGAGCCAGCCGCCGGACCGCCGTCTTGATCTCGTCGGTCACGTGGGGAATCACCTGCACGGTGGCGCCCAGGAAGTCGCCTCGCCGCTCTTTCGTGATGATGTCCTGATAGACGCGGCCCGTGGTGACGTTGTTGGCTTGCGACAGGGACTCGTCGATGAACCGCTCGTAGTGCCCGAGATCGAGGTCGGTCTCGGCACCGTCGTCCGTGACGTACACCTCCCCGTGCTGGAAGGGCGACATGGTGCCGGGATCGACGTTGAGATAGGGATCGAACTTCTGGATCGTGACGCGCAGACCGCGCTCGACCAGCAAACGCCCGATCGACGCGGCGGTGATCCCCTTCCCCAGGGACGACACGACCCCCCCGGTGATGAAGATGTACTTGGTGGGCGACTTGCTGTCCGTCATGGCGCTGGCACTCCCCCCTTGGCTGACCTCCCTGATAATATACGCTCCGCCCGCGCCACGTCGGCGGGCAGGTCGATCCCCGGCTCCGTCCACGGCCCCAGCGTCACGTGGAAGCGCAGACCCGCCTCCAGGGCCCGCAACTGCTCCAGGCGCTCCAGGCGCTCCAACGCGGACTCCGGCAGATCGGCCCAGCGGCGGAGGGCGGCCCGGGTGCACGCGTACACGCCGACGTGCCGGAGGAACGCGCCGGGCGCCGGCTCGAACCGGGGCCGCCCCTCGCGGACGAATGGGACGGGGGCGCGGCTGAAGTAGAGAGCGCTTCCGTCCGCCGCGCACACCACCTTCACGACGCCCGGAGACCGCCACTCGTCGAGATCCCGGATCGGGGCCGCGATCGTGGCCACATCGGGACCCGAGCCGCCGGCTCGCTTCACGACCCGCACGGCCGCGGACACGGCCGCCTCGTCCACGAAGGGCTCGTCGGCCTGGAAGTTCGTGACCACGTCGTCATCCCCCGCGCCCAACCGGCGCGCGGCCTCCTCGACCCGGTCGGTGCCCGACCGGTGCTCCGCGCTGGTGAGCAGGACCTCGGCGTCGAACCCCCGCGCGCGCTCCTCGATCTGGGGCGCATCGGTGGCGATCACCACCCGCTCGAACTCTGTCACGCGCACCGCGGCGCGCCAGGACCATTCGAGCAGCGTGCGGCCGGCGATCTCCTGAAGCGGTTTGTCGGGGATGCGGGTGCTGGAGAGACGGGCGGGAAGGACGCAGATCACGCCCATGGACGGTCTCGGCGGCGCGAGGCTCGGTGCGGCATCGCGGCAAGCTAGACGGGGCCTCGACCCTTGTCAAAGAGACCGGCGGCGCGCTCCACGCCGCAATGCGAGCGCCTCAGAAGCCGCGTCCCGCGGGCGCCATCTGCTGGGGGCGCGCGGAGCGGCGAACGCGGACGTCGAAGTACACGAGGACGTCGGTCGCCCCCGGCCCGGGGTCGGACCCCGCCGCGACGCCCGCCTCCATCTGGAAATCCCACACGCGCGCGGCGATGCCCCCCGCGACGGATTCCTCGAGCCGGAAGGGGCGGTCCTCCGCCCAGGTCGTCCCCGCGCTCACGCGCACGAACGCATCCAGCCCGCCGAGCGTGGCCACGCCGAGCAGGGGAACGGCGTAGCTCGCCTCGCCGTAGGCCAGCCGCGGCCCCCGCGAGCCGCGGAGCGGCACGGTCGGCAGCGTGCCCACGCCGCCGATCGTCGAGTGGCGCTGGCCCGGCAGCGTGCCGGCCAAATCGAATCGAGCGATGGCGAACGCATCCCAGGCGTGGCCCCACGACGTGACGCGGCGCACCGACACCCGTCCCTCTGCGAGGAGGAAATCGAAGTCCCCGTCGATGTCGTCGTCCACGCCGGCCTCGAGCCCGAGCCCGAAGGCGATCCGCCCTTCCCTGCCCCGATACGACCACTCGAAGCCGGCCCGCGCGAAGTACAGGTCGCCGTCGTCGATGGCGGGATTTGGATAGGGGACGAACGGCTCCATCGCGGGCGGGTCGTCGCCGAACAGCACGGAGACGTCGCGCGCCCGGAGCGAGCGGGCCTCCTCCCAACCGGCCGAGATGGAGAAAGCCCACGCGGGGGCGTCGACCCAGATGGGCGGTTCGGCGGAGACCAGCTCGAGCTCGAGCTGCGCGCGGTCGGCCAGGTAATAGTCCCGGTCGTCGTCTCCCGCGACGAAGTGCGCCAGGCTGTTGTACCACGTGGGCCGGATCCACCCGTCGTTCGTACGCGTGGCCCGGCTCGCCGCCAGCCCGACCCGCACGCGATCGGACAGGTACGCGGAGCCGCGCACCGAGCCCTCGAGCTTCGACGGCCCCGTCTTGTATCGTCCCGCCACCTCGAGCTCGGGGCGCAACGTGGCCGCGGGTGCGCGCGCCAAGCCCCCGAGCCCCAGGGTGACGGCGTCGACCCGCTGGTAGGTGGGCAAATGGACGCCCCAGGTCCCGTCCGCCTCGAAGCTCGGGCGCGGCTCCACCTCCTGCAGCACCTCGAAGCCCCCGTCGGCGGGGCGCACCCGCACACGCTCGTTGGGACGGTACGTGATGGCGCCCTCCACCTCCGCGAGATCGGAATCGTAGAAGCCCCCCCCGAGCACGAGGACATCGCCGCCGACGCTGCCGCCCGTGCGCAGGAATAGGTCGCCATCCACCACGTACACATCCCCCTCCACCCGCCCCGAGATGCGGATCGATCCCTCGAGCGCGAGCACGTGCCCGCGCACGGTATCCCCGCGCGCCAGCACCGTGTCGCGCGTCCACAGCGTGAACCCCCCGCGGTCGAGGAAGGCCGCCAGGGCACGCTGTCCGTCCGTGCGGGGCCGATCGGCGAGGCGGACCTCCTGCGCCGCGGCCGGCGCGGCGATCAGGAAGAGGAACGTGAGGAGTAGCCGGCGGGGAGGGCCGGGGGTCCCGCGGCGGCGGATCGACGCGTCGTGCACCGGCGTCCCGGCGGTCACGGGAGCGACCCTCGGGCGCCGTCCGAGCGCCAGCGATCCCAGACGATCACCTCCTCGCGCGGCCTTCGCTCGGGGAGGTCGCTGAGGCCGGCCTGGTGCCCCAGGCAGAGCAGTGCCACGACGGGGACGTCGTCAGGGATGCCTACCACGCCGCGGACGTCGGACTCGCGAAAGCCGTGGATCCAGCTCGTGTGCAGACCCATGTCGGCAGCGGCGATCATCATCGTCTGCGCCGCGGCCGCCAGGTCCATGGGGAAGCTGGGGCGCCCGCTGCCAGAGACGTGGGAGTGGATGCGGGCGCAGCAAACGATGATCACCGGGGCGGTCCGCAGGTGCGGATGGTTGAACGCCGCGGTGGCGAGGCGGTGGCGCGCCAAGGCTTCCTGGACGACGACGAAGCGCCATGGCTGGGCCTCCCGGGCGGAGGGCGCGTAGCGGGCCGACTCCAGCACTGCCTCGATGACGTCGTCGGACACGCGGCGCTCGGCGAACCGGTGCACCGGTCGGCGGTTGCGGATCAGGTTGAGGATCCGGGTCACCCGCACGGCGCGGCCTCGCGCACGGCCCGCCGCTCAGCCACGGGGGTGGTGGAAGCGGTGGACCTCTCTGAGGTGGGCGCGATCC
>JBFIOX010000120.1:0-7655 GCA_041610455.1 Gemmatimonadota bacterium | reverse complement strand
GGACCCCGGGCCGCCCCCATGTTGTCCCGGGCGTAGTCCGGGCGCGCCGTGCCCGGGATCACGCAGGTCACGGCGGGGTGGGACAGGATCCACTTGAGGAAGAACTGTCCCCACGTCGCGATGCCCCATTCGCCCGCCCATTCCGGCAGCGGCTGGCTCCCGACGCGCGCGAAGGTGCTGCCGCGGCCGAATGGAAGATTGACGAGCACGGCCATGCCACGGTCCCGCGCCAGCGGGAGCAGCTCCGCTTCGGCCTCACGCTGCAGCAGCGAGTAGTTGAGCTGCACCACGTCGAATTCCTTCGTCCGCATGTGGCTGGCCAGCTCCTCGTACTGGCTCCGCGACGAGGTCGTCACGCCGTGGTGGCGGATGCGGCCTTGCTCCTTGAGCTCGAGGAGGGTCCGATAGTCCCGCCCGATCCCCCTCAGGTTGTGGATCTGGATGAGGTCGATCACGTCCGTGTGCAGGCGCTGGAACGATTGGCCGATCTGGCGCGCCGCGTCTTCGAGGTTCTCACCCGCCACCTTCGTGGCCAGGAACACCTGCTCGCGCAGCCCCAATTCCCGCACCAGGTCGCCCACCACCGGCTCGGCCCTGCCGTACGAAGGAGCCGTGTCGATCACGCTCCCTCCCGCGTCGGTGAAGGCGCGCAGCGTCTCGGCCACCTCGCGGCGCTCCTCGGGCGATGCGCCGACGTCGTAGCGGCGCGCCGTCCCCAGCCCCACGATCGGAATGCGCTCGCCGGAGGAGGGGATCGCCCGGCGAAGCAACCCGCCCGGCGCGGCGCGGGGCGGCGCGAGCGCCGGGCTCGACACGTCCTCGGCGCCGGACCCGGCTCGACACCCCAGCATCGCGCCGGCGCCGGCCGTCGCGCCCAGCTTCAAGAGATCGCGTCGCGTGATGATCATCCCATCCTCCGTTCGAGGGCGGTGAGGTGGCGAAAGCTCGCGGCCACCGAGCCGCGCGGGTCCTCGGGGGTGTCGTGCTCCACGAAGTAGTGCGAGAGCCCCGCCGCCCCGGCACGCCCCAGAATGGCCGCGAAGTCGATCGCGCCGTCCCCGACGTCCACCATGCGGCCCTCGGTGTCGCGGTCCTTGAGGTGGCAGAGCTCGAACCGTCCCGGATACGCCTCGAAGTACTCCAGCGGGTCGCCGCCTCCGTCGACCGCCCAGTAGATGTCCAGCTCGAACGTCACCACATCGGGCTCCGTGCGCTCGAGCAGCGTCCGGAGCGGCGGCGCGCCCCCGACGGGCATGAGATCGTAGGCCTGATTGTGATACGCGAAGCGGGCGCCGGCGGCCGCGCAGCCGGCCCCGAACGCGTTCAGCTCATCGGCCAGCCGCTCGATGTCCGAGGCATGGGCGCGTTCCTCCGCATCGACCCACGGCAAGACGAGATACTCGTGTCCGATGGCCGCGGCGGTCTCGAGCGTCGGGCCGAGCTGGTTGCGGAACGTGTCCAGCGGCAGGTGGGTGGCCGGGGCGGAGAGGCCCGCCGCCGCCAGCGCCTCCCGTACCTCGGCGGGCGACCGATCGAAGTAGCCCGCGAACTCGACCTCGCGGTAGCCGATCGCCGCGACCTCGGCGAGCGTGCCCTCGAGGTCCTCCGCCATGAGCGCGCGCAACGTGTAGAGCTGAACGCCCCACCGCATGGCGCGCCCGCCCCGGGCGCCGCCGTCCGGGGCCTCGGCATCGGCCCGGGCTGCCTCTCCCGAGCCGCACGCGACGGAGCCGAGACACAGCCCGGCCGCCGCCCCCGCCGAGGATCGCACGAACGCACGTCTGTCCATGCGGCAATATACGGGAGCCCCTCGAACGGTCGAGCGGGAGCCTCTCGCCTCGCGGCAGCGGACCCCGCGACCAGGGCAGTCGCGGGGCCGTCCCGCCCCGCCGCCCTCGCCGGGCTGCCTCCTAGGCCAGCTCGGCGGCGAACGCCTCCACCGCCCGATCGACCTCGGCCATCGTGTTGTAGATGTGCGGGCACAGGCGGATGCCCGCGTGCTCCCCGCCGCGCAGCGCCCCGGCGACTCGGTGCCCCTCGTACAGCCGGTCGTACAGCGGCCGGTGATCGGCGATGGGGAACTGGATGACGACCACGCCGGCGCCGAGCGCCGGGACGTCGGAGGTGTGGAAGCGGGCGTCAGGGGAGATCTCGCGCACCCGCCGCTTGATGGCGTCCACCAGGGCGCGCACCCGCGCCTCGATCAACTCCGGACCGATCACCTCGTGGAAGCGGGCGGCCGTGGCGACGGCCGCGACGGCCGCGTCATCGCGTTGCCCGAGGTTGTCGAACTTCCGGGCGCCCCCTTCCAGCGCGCTTCGCCACCCTACGCCCACGTCGCTGGCCCACAGGTCCGCGACCCGGTCGCGCCGCACGTAGAGGACCCCCGCCTCCTTCGGTCCGACGAACCACTTGTGCGCGCTTCCCGTGTAGTAGTCGCACCCCATCTCGTGCAGGTCGACGCGGATGGCTCCGAAGCTCTGGGCCCCGTCCACGAGCGTGAGGATGCCCGCCTCTTTCGCGCGTCCGCACAGCGCCGCGACGGGCAAGGCCACGCCGGAGGCGTTCGAGATGTGCGTGACCGCGAGGACGCGGGTGCGCGCGGTCACGGCGTCGAAGAAGGGCGCCAGCAACTCCTCCTCGGTGGAGGGCCGGGGTGGGGTGGACACGCGCTTGACGGTGAAGCCCCAGCGTTCGGCGCGGACGTCCCACGAGATGTTGTTGGTCGGGTGGTTCTGGTCCCACACGACGACCTCGTCCCCGGGTCCCAGGGTGAGGCCGTTCAAGACGGTGTTGTTGCTCTCCGAGGTGTTGCGGGTGATGGCGATCTCGTCCGGCCCGGCCCCGAGGTAGCCCGCGAGGGCGCTGCGGGACTCCTCGCGCAGGCGGTCGAACTTGGCCCGGTTCTGGAACGACGCGTCCCCGTCCACGTCCCGGGTGAGGCGGAAGACCGCCTCCTGCACGGAATAGGGAGAGGGGCAGAGGTTTGCCGCGTTCATGAGGATGAGCCCGGGCGCCAGGGGAAACTGCCCCTTCACCAACTCCCAGAACTCCTCGTCCTGCGCGGTGGCGGTAGCCGCCCGGGCCGCCAAACGGGCCATGCCCGCGTCCCCATCGGCTTCGCGAGCGGCGGGCCGCGCGGCCTCCATGCCGACCGCGCTCCGGGCCCATCCCGGGACGGTGAGGACGGCCGCGCTTCCCACGGCCCCTTTGAGAAACCTGCGTCGGCTGGGCGCGCCCATCGCGACCTCCTCGCGTGCGGTGCTGCGGGTGGGCCAGGAAACTTGACGAGGCCGCCCGCGGCCGCACAACGCGGGCCCGCCCCCGCCGCGCGATGGCGGGCCTGGCCCCCGCCGCTCGACGCGCAGATCTTGGGATCGAGGTCCCGCGCACCGCAGCCGGAGGTTTTCCGATGTCCGCCCGATACGCCCGCCGCCCCGCCACACCGATCGCCACCCGGACCGCCCGCGCGCTGAGCGCGACCGCCCTGGGCCTCGCTCTTCTCGTGCTCGCGGCCCCTGGGGGCCTCGAGGCGCAGGACGGAGCGGGAGGCGACCGGCTGGCGCTCGCCACCTGGCTCGATTGGGAGCGCGTCTCCGATCCCCGCATCTCGCCCGACGGCTCCCAGGTCGTCTACGCGCGCCGCTGGGTGGACAAGCTCGGCGACCGGTGGGAGTCGTCCATCTGGATCGTCAACGCGGACGGGACCCGCAATCGACAGCTCATCGACGGCTCGTCGCCCCGCTGGTCGCCCGACGGCACCCGGCTCGCGTTCACGGCGCCGGATGACAACGGCGACACCCAGATCTTCGTGCGTTGGATGGATGCCGAGGGCGCGGTCTCGCAGGTGACGCGGCTCACCGAGAGTCCGTCGGACCTGGAGTGGTCGCCCGATGGGACGCAGCTCACGTTCACCATGCGCACCCCGGCGGAGGATCCCACGTCGAAGAACTGGTCCATCTCGTTGCCGCGGCCCCAGGGAGCCGAGTGGACCGAGGATCCGCGCATCGTCGAGCGGCTGGTGTACCGCCAGGACCGGGTGGGGTTCTTGGAGGAGAGCTTCGAGCACATCTTCTCGGTGCCCGCCGAGGGCGGGACTCCGCGGCGGCTCACCTCGGGGGATTTTCAGCACGGGTCGCCGGTGTGGGAGCCGGATGGCCGATCGTTGCTGTTCAGCGGCCACCTCGTCTCCGATGCCGAGTACCGCTGGCAGGAGAGCGAGATCTATCGGCTCGATGCGGCCTCGGGGGCGATCACGCAGGTGACCGCGCGCAAAGGGCCGGACCGCCGGCCGCTGCCCTCGCCGGATGGTCGCCTCATCGCGTACGTGGGGCACGACACGACCACGCTGGACTACGTGGAGTCGGCCATCTACGTGATGAACCGTGACGGCTCGGAAGCGCGGGCGCTCACCGTCGAGATGGACCGCTCGCCCGGTGCCATGTTCTGGGCGCCCGATGGCCGGGGCATCTACTTCAACGTCTCGGCGGATGGCTACGAGAACCTCTACTACGTGTCGCTCGAAGGGCGCGTGCGGGCGCTGACCCGAGGGCGGCAGATGTTCGAGATCGCCGACGCCAGCCGGGCCGGGATGGGGGTCGGCACGTGGGGAGATGCGCACGAGCCCGGAGACCTGTACGCCTTTCCCCTCGACCGGCCCGAGCGGCGCACGCGGCTCACGCGGGTGAACGAGGACGTGCTGCGCGGCGTGACCCTGGGCGAGGTCGAGGAGATCTGGACGGCGTCGTCCCACGACGGCCTGCCCATCCACGGATGGGTCATCAAGCCCCCGGGCTTCGATCCCTCCCGGAAGTATCCGCTGATGCTCGTGATCCACGGGGGCCCGCACGGCATGTACAACGGCGGGTTCAACTTCGGCTGGCAGGAGCACGCGGCCAACGACTACGTCGTGCTGTACACCAACCCGCGGGGCAGCTCGGGTTACGGGACGGAGTTCGGAAACGCCATCCAGTACGACTACCCCAACCACGACTTCGACGATCTGATGTCGAGCGTGGACGACGTGGTGTCCCGGGGATACGTGGACGAGGCCAACATGTTCGTGTACGGCTGCTCGGGCGGCGGCGTGCTCACCGCCTGGGTGGTGGGGCACACCGATCGCTTCCGCGCGGCCTCATCCAACTGTCCGGTGATCAACTGGCTGAGCTTCGTGGGCGAGGTGGACGGCAACTACCTCCGCTGGTACGCCGACTTCGAGCACTTCCCGTGGGAGGATCCGAGCGAGCACCTCCGGCGCTCCCCCCTCATGTACGTCGATAATGTCACGACCCCGACCATGTTGATGACCGGCGTCATGGACATGCGCACGCCGATCTCGCAGACGGAGCAGTTCTACCAGGCGCTCAAGGCGCTCAAGAAGCCGACGGCGATGATCCGCTTCGAGGGCGAGTGGCACGGGACGTCGAGCCGGCCATCCAACTTCCTGCGCACGCAGCTCTACCTGCGGAAGTGGTTCGAGCGCTGGGGGACGCACGACGAGGCACGGGTCACGGCCACGCAGGGCGGCCGCTGAACCGCCGGGTCAGCGCCGGAAGGCCGTCTCCGAGAGGACCTCGTCCAGCCGACTCGCCAGGAGATCGGCGTCGCGCTCGGAGAACACCAGCGGCGGCTTGATCTTGATCACGTTGTGATCGGGGCCGTCCGTGCTCAGGAGCACGCCGCGCTCCCGCATGCGCTGCACGAGGCCGTCGGCGTACTCGGGCGCCGGTACGCGCGTCTCGCGATCCTCGACGAGCTCGATACCGACGAAGAGCCCCCGGCCCCGCACGTCGCCGATCGCCGGGTGCCGCATCATCAGCTCCTCGAGCCGGCCCAGCAGGTGGCGGCCGGCGCGTAGGGCGTTCTCTCTCAACCCCTCTTCCTCGATCACATCGAGCACGGCGAGGCCGACCGCGCACGACACGGGGTTCCCGCCGAAGGTGTTGAAGTACTCCATTCCGTTGTCGAACGAGCGGGCGATGTCGGGCGTCGTCACGACGGCGCCCAGCGGATGCCCGTTCCCGATGGGCTTGCCCAGCGTGACGATGTCGGGGACGACGTCGTGCTCCTCGAACGCCCAGAAGTGCGTGCCCACCCGCCCGAAGCCGACCTGTACCTCGTCCGCCACGCACACCGCGCCCGCTGCCCTGGCGGCGTCGTAGGCCGCGCCGAGGAACCCGGGCGGCAGGGGGATCTGCCCGCCGCAGCTGAGCAGGGACTCGTGGAAGAACGCGGCCGCGCCGGGCGGACGGTCGCCGAACCAGGTGGGCTCGCGCTCGAGGGCCGCCACCGATTCGGCCACGTGCGCCGCGTAGCGCGTCCCGACGTCGGCGCCGTCCCCGCGATAGCGCCCGCGGTACGCGTCCGGCATGGGCGCCACGCGGACCCAGGGCCGCGTCCCCTTCCCGCCGGGCCCGTCGAACTTGTAGGGGCTCAGGTTGACCACCGAGCTCGAGTTGCCGTGATAGGCCGCGTCGAGGACCACCGCGCCCACCTTCCCCGTATGGGTTCGCGCCATGCGCAGCGCCAGCTCGTTCGCCTCCGTCCCCGAGCAGACGAAGAAGCACACCGAGAGCGGCTGGGGGAACAGCGCGGCCAGCCGCTCCGCGTAGGTGAGAATGGCGTCGTGCAGGTAGCGCGTGTTGGTGTTGAGCAAGCCCATCTGCCGACAGGCGGCGGCGCTCACGCGCGGGTGCGCGTGGCCCACGTGGGCCACGTTGTTCACGCAGTCGAGGAACGGCTGCCCCGCGGCGTCGAAGAGCCGCGTCCCGCGACCCCGCACGATGTGGAGAGGTCGCCGGTACGAGAGCCGCAGCGAGGGCCCGATCCGCGCCGCACGCGCCGCGAGGAGGGCCGGGCCAGGCTCCGGCCGGGGCGCCCTGGTCTCGCCCGGGATGGCGAGCAGCGCGTTCGGGTCCGGGCTCAGCGCGAGCCACACCTCGCGCTGGCCGGGGGCCGCCACCCCCGGGAACGTGCCGTCGTAGCCGAGCCGATCGACGATGATCTGGAAGTGGAGATGCGGGGCCCAGTCCCCGTTCCGCGGCGGGGCCCCGACCGATCCCAGCGAATCGCCCGCCGCGACGGCCCGGCCGGGGCGCGCCTCCTCCAGCACCGCGGGATCGAGATGTCCGTACAGCGTCCAGAAGCGGACGGGCGCTCCCCCCTCGTCCGCCAGCTCGTGCTCGACGATGAGGGTCGGCCCGTAGTCGAGCCGCTCGGCGTTGTCCGCCACGCTGGCGATCCGGCCCGCCAGGGGCGCGCGCACCGGCGTGCCCGGGCCCGCGAACAGGTCGATGCCGAGGTGGATCGTCCGCCACTCCTCGCCGTCGGGCGCGGGGGTCCGAAAGGCATCCCCCGTGTACCACCAGCGCACCTC
Organism: Gemmatimonadota bacterium; assembly: GCA_041610455.1. Taxonomy (GTDB): domain Bacteria; phylum Gemmatimonadota; class Gemmatimonadetes; order Palauibacterales; family Palauibacteraceae; genus Palauibacter. The sequence continues at coordinate 280 of JBFIOX010000120.1, read as the reverse complement.
GTCGTACCGCCCGATCCCGATGGGGACGCCCGCGTCGCGCATGCGGTCGAACACGACGCGCCGCAGGGCGACGTGGTCGGTCGGGTCGAAGGGGCCCCCGTCGTCGCCGCTCTCGATGCTCAGATCGATGGTGAGGATGGGGGTCGAGCGCGGATCCGGATCGAGGAGTCCTACTCCACGGAGCTTTCCCTCCGCAAGTCGGCCCTTGATCAATCGACCGCCGCCCTGCAGAGCGACGCCCCCGCGTGCGATGTGTGCGGCGCCATCACGGTGCGCAACG
>JBFIOX010000119.1:0-7673 GCA_041610455.1 Gemmatimonadota bacterium | reverse complement strand
GGCCGGCCTCGCCTGCGGCGAGACGACGGGGCCGGTGGCTGCCCTGTGCGCCACCCGGCACGGCGCCGAGGCGTGCGCCGATCGCGCCGAGTACGGGCCGGGCGACTTCGTCCGCGTTCGTGTCCGCAACGCCAGCGCGGCCACCCTCTACCTGGACGGTTGTGCCACCAAGATCGTGGGCAAGACCAGCCGCTCGGTTCCCTTCGAAGCCGTGTACGACCCCAGCCTGCGATGCGGCCAGAACGCGACGCAGGCCGATATCGTGGCCGCCATGAGCGAGCTCGCCCCCGGCGAGACGCGCCAAGAGACGCTGCAGCTCGCCCCGTTCGCCTTCCAAGGCTTCTATCGCGTGAACCTGTGGATCCTCGACGCGGCCGGAGCGCTGATCGCTCCCGACCCCGCGGTCACCGGGACTTTCCGCGTTTCCCCCTCGGCGAGCTAGCGCGGCCAATCCGACCGTGGCGCGCGGACCCCGCCTCTCCGCGAGAGCCGCCATCGACCGCACCCCTCCACGCGCGGCGGCTCCCGCATCCCGTGGGGCCCGAGCCGCCCCCCCGGTCCGCCGTCTTGTGAGCCGCGCACGCCTGCCGCAACATCCGAGGACCAACCGCCAATCGAGGAGTCGCACATGACCCGCACCCCCCTCGCCCTCGTGGTGCTCTCCGCCCTCGTCTGCGGCGCCCCCGCGGCCGCGCAGGAGCGGCGCACGATGTCCATCGTGGACCTGATCGAGATGCCGGGGATCGGAGACCCGCAGGTGTCGCCGGACGGCCGCCAGGTCCTGTACGTGCGCACGGACGCCGATTGGGAGGCGAACGGCACCGTCTCGCACATCTGGCGCGTGAACGTGGACGGCAGCGGGGCGGTCCGCATGACCAACGGCGAGAAGGGCGAGTCGAGCCCCCGCTGGTCGCCCGACGGCGCGCGCATCGCGTTCCTGGCCGAGCGGCACGAGGCGGAGGGGACCGAGATCCACATATTGCCCAACTCGGGCGGGGAGGCCGCGGCGCTGACCGATCACCCGACCTCGGTGCGTTCGATCGAATGGTCGCCCGATGGGAGGTGGATCTACTTCCTGGCCCTCGACGACAAGACGGAAGCCGAGAAGGCGCGCGAGAAAGTGAAGGACAACGTCTTCCGCTACGAGGAGGACGAGAAGGACACCCACCTGTGGCGTGCCGATGCGGAGAGCGGCGAGACCGAGCGGATCACCGAGGGCGACTTCACGGTCCGCGGCTACACGATCTCGCGCGACGGATCGACGCTGCTCGTGCAGCAGGCGCCGACCCCGCTGTTCGACGACATGCTGAACTCCGAGCTCTGGGTGCGCGCGGCGGACGGATCGGGAGCGCGGCGCATCACCGAGAACCGGGTCGGCGAGGGCGATGCCGAGCTCTCTCCCGACAACACGCGCGCCCTGTTCGTAGCGAACACCAACGATGCGCTGGACGACTTCTACTACAATCAGCGGCTCTTCGTCGTCCCCGTGTCGGGCGGGCGTCCGGTCTCGGTCCTCCCGGGCGGCAGCTTCGACGTGAACGGCGCAGCCTGGTCGGCGGACGGCCGTTCCATCTATTTCCGGGCAAACACGGGTGTCCGCCAGCAGCTCTACGTGGTGCCGGCCGATGCCGCCGGCCCCGGGGCGCACGAGCGCGTGAGAGCGCTCACGCAGGGAGATCAGGCGGTGGGATCGTGGGATTACGAGCCGCGCGCGAACCGGCACGTGTTCTCCATCTCCGATGCGACGAACGCGGGTGACCTGTGGACGCTGGAGGGGGACGGACGGGGACGCGCCGCCGCTGGTCCGGGACGCGTCACCCGGGTCTTCGACTACCTGGCGGAGCGCTTCCGACTGCCGCGCATCGAGGCCGTGCGCTGGAACGGCGAAGACGGAGTCGAGGTGGAGGGCCTGCTGTTCTACCCGACCGACTACGTGCCCGGCACCCGGTACCCGCTCGTCGTGCAGACGCACGGGGGGCCGCCCGCGTCGGACAAGTTCGGGTTCGCACGCTCGCACAACTACGAGACAGTGCTCACCGGGCGCGGCTGGTTCGTGTTCAAGCCCAACTACCGGGGGTCGACCGGATACGGGGACGCGTTCTTGCGCAACATGGTGGGGCATTACTTCGATCAGGCTCACAAGGACGTCGTTGCCGGCGTCGACGCGTTGATCGAGCGCGGGCTCGTCGACGGCGAGCGTATGGCGAAGATGGGTTGGAGCGCCGGCGGTCACATGACCAACAAGGTCATCACCTTCACCGATCGCTTCAAAGCGGCTTCGTCGGGCGCGGGCGCCGTCAACTGGGTGTCCATGTACGCGCAGAGCGACGTCCGCATCTACCGGACCCCGTGGTTCGGGGGCACCCCGTGGTCCGCCGACGCGCCGATCGAGCAATACATGGCCGATTCGCCCCTCTTCGAGCTGCACAAGGTGAAGACCCCCACGATCGTGCTGGTGGGGCAGAACGACGAGCGGGTGCCGATGCCGCAGTCGGTGGAGCTGTACCAGGGGCTCAAGCACAACGGCGTCCCGACGCACCTGTACGTCGCCCCCCGGCAGGGGCACGGGTGGCAGGAGCTGCAGCAGCGGCTGTTCAAGGCCAACGTGGAGCTGGACTGGTTCTACCGCTGGGTGCTGGGGCAGGAGTACGAGTGGGAGAAGTCGCCGGTCCACCCCGAGCAGGAGAGTGCGGTCACGGCGGGCGCGGGCTGAGAGCGCTCGACGCGCGAGGCTAGCGGCGGCCGGAACGTCGCCCGCAGGCGACGGCGACCCGCCCGCCGCGCTCAGCCCTGCCAGTCCTCTCCTTTGGGGAGGCGGCCCGGCTCTTTGTGCGCGAGCAGGTTCTCCACGAAGTCCTGTCGCTCGGCGAGCAGGCCCACGTGTCCGTCCAGCCGTTCGACGGCCGATCGCAGTTCCCCGATCTCGCCCTGCAAGCGACCGACCTGCCCCCGGTCGAGCCGTGCCTCGCGCCGATCCCGGATCGACTCCTCCATGACGCGCCCGAGACGCCTGAGAATCGGGAAGGTGACGACGAACGCGCCGATGATGACCGTCATGACGACGGTGAAGATCATCGACCCCTGGATGAACGGATCCATGCTCGCTCCCTTCTCCTCGGGACGGCCGCGGGGCCCACTACACTGAACGGTCGCGGGACCGCCCGGGTTTCAGGCCACGCCGGTCCGCCGCGGTCCGCTGGACGCGCCGCTGCGGGCCGCTTACGCTCTCGCCCGGCCGACCGACCGCCCTTTCCGCTCGCCGGTGGGCGCGCGGCACGGCCCTGATCGAGGCTCATCCAGAGGGAGCGAGACCCACATGCGGAGCGGATGGTCGGATGCCGAGGCGCGCGCCACGGTGGCGCGCTACGGTCGCGAGGGCGTCTCGGAAGATCTCGCCTTGCGGGTCTACACGACGCGGCTCCTCGGCGCGGAGCCGCGTCTGGTGCTGCACGGGGGCGGCAACACCTCGGTCAAATCCCGCGTCGCCGACGTGACCGGCGTCGAAGTCGACGTGCTCCACGTGAAGGGGAGCGGGTGGGACATGGGGACCATCGAGCCCGCCGGTCTCCCGGCGGTGCAGCTCGCGCCGCTGCTCGAGCTGGCGGCCCTGGAGGCGCTCTCCGACGAGGACATGGTCAATTTGCAGCGCCGCAGCCTGCTCGATTCCGCGGCCCCCAACCCATCGGTGGAGACCCTTCTGCACGCGTGGGTCCCTCACAAGTTCATCGACCACACGCACGCCGACGCGGTGCTCGCGCTCACAGACCAGCCCCGAGGCGCGGAGCTGTGCCGCGAGCTGTACGGCGACCGTCTCCCCATCGTCCCCTACATCATGCCCGGCTTCGACCTGGCCAAGAGGGCCAAGGAGGTGTCCGACGCGCACCCCGGGGCCGAGGGGCTGATTCTGCTCAAGCACGGGATCTTCAGCTTCGGAGCCGACGCGCGCGAGGCGTACGAGCGGATGATCGAGTTCGTCACCATTGCCGAGGAGCGGGTGGCGCACGGCCGCGCGCGGACGATGGCGCCGGGGTCCATTCCCGGCCGGCCCGCTCCGGCGCACGCCATCGCGCCGCGCATCCGCGGGTGGCTGGCGAACCGGCGAGGCGAAGCGGACGAGTTCGAGCGGTTCGTGCTCGACTTCCGCACCGGCCCGGAGATCCTGGTCTACACGGGCGGGGCCGAGGTGTCGCGCTACAGCCAGGCGGGGACGGTGACGCCGGACCACGCCATCCGCACCAAGCCCTGGCCCGCGGTGCTCCCGGCGCCCGACGCGACCGACCTCGCCTCGTGGGAGGCGGGGGCGGCGGAGGCGATCGCCGCGTACCGGGCCGCCTACGAGGACTACTTCGCGCGGCACAACGCGCGGCACGACGGGCGCAAGCGCATGCTCGACACCAGCCCGCGGGTGGTCCTCGTGCCCGGAGTGGGCCTGTTCGGGGCCGGCCCCGACGCGCGCGCCGCGGCGGCCGCGGCCGACCTCGCCGAGACGGCCGCGCGGGTGATCACGGCGGCCGAGGAGATGGACCGCTTCGAGAGCATCGGGGAGGCGGACCTGTTCGACGTCGAGTACTGGTCGCTCGAGCAGGCCAAGCTGGGCGGGCGCAAGGAGGCGCCGCTGGCCCGACACGTGGCGGTAGTGACCGGAGGTGCGGGGGCCATCGGACGCGCCACCGCCTCCGCCTTCCGGGCCGAGGGCGCCGAAGTCGCGCTGCTCGACCTGGACGGGGAGGCGCTGGAGGAGGCCGCGGTGGAGACCGGGGGGGTCGCCGTGCCGTGCGACGTGACCAACGACGGGGCGGTGACCCGCGCCATGGCGGCCGTGGTCGATCGCTTCGGCGGCCTCGACATCCTCGTGTCCAACGCCGGGGGCGCCTGGCAGGGCGCGATGGCCGAGGTGGACGACGAGACCCTGCGCCGCAGCTTCGAGCTCAATTTCTTCGCCCACCAGCGGGTGGCGCGCGGGGTCGTCGAGGTCCTCCGCCTTCAGGGCACGGGGGGGTGTCTCCTGTTCAACGTCTCCAAGCAGGCGGTCAACCCGGGGCTCGGCTTCGGTCCCTACGGGCTCCCCAAGGCGGCCACCCTGGCCCTCGTGCGCCAGTACGCCCTCGAGCACGGACGAGACGGGATCCGCGTGAACGCCGTCAACGCGGACCGCGTGCGCAGCGGCATCCTCACCTCGCGGCTGGTGGCCGAGCGCGCCCGGGCGAGGGGCGTGAGCGAGGCGGAGTACATGCGGGGCAACCTGCTCGGCCGCGAGGTGCTGGCCGAGGACGTGGGGCAGGCCTTCGTGGCGCTGGCGCGCGCCCGGGCCACCACCGGCGCCGTCCTCACGGTCGACGGAGGGAACGTGGCCGCGGCGCTCCGCTAGCCCGGCGCGCGGCTCAGGCGGTCTCGAGCTGGGCCGCGTGGCGCGCGATCTCCCCGCCGAGTGCCCGCGCGTCGGACAGCGTGGATGCCTCGTCGATCGTGAGCAGCTTCCGGTCGCGCATCACGAAACGTCCGTCGATCATCACCGAGCGCACGTCGTCGCGTCCCACCGCGTACACCAGATGCGCGTACGGATCGAACATCGGGGTCAGGTGCGGTCGCCCGAGCTCGATGAGGATGAGGTCGGCCCGCCGTCCCGTCTCGATCGAGCCGACGCGGTCGCCGAGCCCGAGGGCGGCGGCCCCCGCGCGCGTCACCATCCGCACGATCTCGCGCGCGGGGGTGAGCACCGGATCCCGGTGGGCGCCCCGTTGCAGCAGTCCGGCGAAGCGCATGGCGACCCACATGTCGAGGTCGTTGGAGCTGACCGGGCCATCGGTTCCCACGAGCACGGGGATTCCCTCGGCCAGCAGCCGCGCGACCGGCGCGAGGCCCGAGCCGAGCTTGAGATTGGAGAGCGGATTGTGGAGGACCGCGGCCCCCGATCGGGCGAGCCGCGCGATGTCGTCGTCGGTGAGGTGCACGCAGTGCGCCAGCGCCGTGCGTCCGCGCAGGATGCCCAGACCGTCCAGGTGCGCAACCGGGGTCACGCCGAAGCGCTCCTTCGTCGAGGCGACCTCGGTGACGGTCTCCGAACAGTGCGTGTGGAACAGGGCGCCCGCCTCGTCCGCGAGCGCCCGCGCCTCCCGCATGGCTTCCGGCGACACGGTGAGGTGGTTGTGCGGCTGCACGCAGGGCTCGATCAGCGGCGCGCCGGCGAAGCGCTCCAGCCAGTCGCGTCCCACCGCGATGCGCGACTCGTTGGGCACCCCGTCCGGACCTCCGAAGTCGAAGAAGATGGGCCCGGTGATGAGTCGGAACCCGGCCGCGATGGCCGCCTCGGCCGACGTCTCCGGGAACCAGAACATGTCCAGCGCGCAGGTGGTCCCGCCGCGGATCATCTCGGCCATCGCGAGCCGGGCCCCGAGCGCGACGTTCTCGCGGCTCACGAAGGCGCGCTCGGAGACCCACAGCCGTTCGAGCCAGGGCTCCAACGGCAGATCCTCGACCAGGCTGCGGAACAGGGCGTCGCCCATGTGCACGTGACCGTTGAGGAGGCCCGGCATGAGGAGCTGCCCCGACGCATCGACGGTCTCTTCGGCCTCGAGCCCGGCGAGCTCCGCGCGGGTGCCGACCCCGACGATGTCGCCGCCCCGTACCGCCACCGCGCCGTCCTCGATCAAGCGCTCCCCGGCGTCCATCGTCACCACGAGCGCTCCGACGAACAGCGTGTCGGCGGGGCCCGTCATTCGTCCCCCTCCGCCGCGGCGCGTCCGGCGACGGCGACCGCGACGTCGAGCATGGCGGCGACGCCCTCGGAGACCACCGGCCGATGAGGATCGTAGTCGGTCATGTCGGGATCGCGACTCTCGACCAGGTTGCCATCCACCGCCAGGATCCCTGCGGCGCGGGCGCCGTGCAGCGAGGCGAGGACGAAGAGCGAGGAGAGCTCCATCTCCACGGCGATCGGACCCCGCGCGCGATAACGCTCCCACCGGGGCGGCGCGTCCACCGGATAGAAGTTGGCCTCGGTCACGATCATCCCCTCGTGCACCGTCAAGCTTCGCCCCCGCGCCTCCACCGCGAGCGCGGCGCTCAGCCCCCGATCGGCCACGGCGGGGTAGGCGAGGGGCACGAAATGCTCGCTCACCGCATCTTCCCGCACCGCCGACCCGGCGACGATCAGATCGCCGTCGGAGATGCCTTCCGCGATGGCGCCGCACGTTCCCGCCCGGATGAAGGCCCGCACGCCGCCGCGCAGGAGCTCCATGAAACAGACGTTGGCGCCCGCGGCGCCCACCCCGTGCGACACCACGCAGATGTCACGGCCGCCGACCTCGCCCCGGAGCGTGAGGTACTCGCGGTTGGACCCGATCTCGCGGGCCCGCTCGAGCCGCTCGGCGGCTTCGCGGGCGCGGGCCGGATCGCCGACGACGACCACCACCGGCGTGAGCTCCGTCGGGTCGACGAGCAGCGTCGGAAGACGTCGGACATCGCTGGGACGCGCGGACACGGGCTCTCGTCGCGGAGGGTGAAAGAAAAACGCCGATCCGAAGAGCGGACCGGCGGCAATCTCACCTGACCCCGGGGAGAATTCAAACCATGCCTCAGCGCGGCGGCATGGGACAATCCGTGAGCTGGTAGTGCGTGTCGATCATCGCCCGCTGCCGCCGGGCTCCCTCGAACCCGCGAATCGCGGGGGCCGT
>JBFIOX010000118.1:0-7723 GCA_041610455.1 Gemmatimonadota bacterium | reverse complement strand
GGCCGGCGGGGGACGCGCGCCGCAGCCTTGACGACGCCGCGGCCGCGTGCCCGGGTAGTCCGCGTCCTCGACCCTCCGCGGGATATTGCTCCCGGGATGTCCCCCTTCTAGGTTCGGCCGCGGGAGTTGCATGAGGGCGGCGGCCCCTCGGGACGGTCCGGTTCCCACGCGGGAGACCTCGGCCATGTCCTCGATACGCAAGCTCCTCTCGACCTTCCCCATCGCGGTCCTGAGCTTCCTCGTTTTCACCCCCCCGGCCTTCGGCCAGGGGTGAATGCCCGCTCGGCACATCGCGCCCAGTTTGGGCGCACGCGGGTTCTCGCTGCAGCCGGGCCAATGGGAAACGGGCCTCTCGTACCGGTTCCTGCACTCCGATGACACGTTCATGGGCACCCGGCCGGTGCGCGCCATGAAGCGGGCCGGGACCGAGCCCCGGCTCCGCATCCATTCGGTGGATGTGCTGCTGCGCTACGGAGTCACGTCCCGCTTGAGCGCGGCGCTCGTCCTCCCCGTGATCGCCAGTCATCAGAGCGTCTTCCACCCCGACGGGGGGCGTCACGAGACCGACTCGGGGCTCCGGCCGGGTGACCTGCGGCTCATCAGCAACTTCTGGGTTCTCGATCCGCTCGAGCACACGAGGGGCAATCTCGGCCTGGGACTCGGACTCAAGGTCCCGACCGGCACCTCGCGCACGACGGGCACCTTCTTCACGCCCGCGGGACCGGTGGTGAGCGCGCTGGACATCTCGCAGCAGCCCAGCGATGGCGGCTGGGGCGTGCTGGTGGAATGGCAGGCGTTCCAGGCCCTGTACGAGAGCCTCGCCGCCTACACGGCGGGCTTCTACCTGTTCAATCCGCGGAACACCAACGGCGTCGAGCCACCCCAGTCCGCGCTGGGGCCCGCCGAGCCGTTCTTCATGTCCGTGCCGGACCAGTTCAGCCTGAGGGCGGGCCTGGCCCTCCCGGTCCTGCCGCGGCAGGGCCTCACCGCCAGCCTCGGTGCGCGCTGGGATGGCATGCCCGTCACGGATGTGTTCGGTGACAGCGACGGCTTCCGGCGACCGGGCTCGATCCTGTTCCTCGACCCCGGCCTGACGTGGACCTTCCCGACCAACACGCTCCAGCCCTCGGGGAGCACGTTCTTCGTCTCGGTGCCGATCGCCCTCCGGCGAGAGATCAAGACGAGCCTGCTGGATGAGAGCCGGGGCGTGCCGACCATGGGGTCATTGGCCGATTACGTGATCCTGGCGGGCTTGACGCGGCGATTCTAGGGGGCGAGCAGATCGTCCAGGGCGGCCACGATCCGCTGGTCCCCGCCGACGCCCGTGTAGACGACTCTCCCGCGCGCGTCGAGGATGACGACATAGGAGGTGGAGGGCGCCTTGAACGCGGAGGCCGCGCGGCCCCGCGTGTCCCACAGCATCGCGTGCCCCACGGGGTGGTCGCGCAGGCGCCGGCGCACGGACCCCTTCGACTGATTCACGGAGACGGCCACGCCGAGGAACACGACCCGGTCGCCGTACCGGGCGACCGCCGACGCCATCTCAGGGGCGAGCGCCTCGCACAGCTTGCACCATGTGGCCCAGAACTCGATCAGCACGGGCCCGTGGCCGATATAGCCGTCCAGATCGACGTCGTTCCCCTCGAGATCCTCGATCACCACCGCCCGGGGGACCGAGCCCAGCGGGAGCCCGACCTCGCCCGCCGCTTGCGCCGCGCCGGGCAGGGGGACGGCGGCGGCGAGCCAGATGGGCCAGGCGCGGGGACGTGGGAGGCTCACGTCAGACCCAGCCGCTCCAGGAGCCCCACGAACCGCGGGTGGGAGCGGAGCGGGTCGAACATGGGGTCGACGGCGAGGAAGATCCGGGCGCCGCGATCGGCCTCGTGACGCTCGAGCCAATCGAGGGCCTGCTCCAGCTCGCCCAGGCCGAGGTGAACGGAGGCGAGCTCGGTGGGCGCCACGTACTCGCCGCGCTCCATGCGGGCGTGCAGATCGGCGAGGACCTGGCGCGCCTCGTCCGTCCGTCCCGCGACCGCGTACGCGTGGCCCAGGAGCGCCGGACGGAAGAACCCCACGTAGTCCGTGCCCTCGTACTCCAGCTCCCGGATGGCCTCCTCGTGCCGGCCCATTACGAGCATGGCGCGGCTCAGTCCCCAGTGCGCCATGTAGAAACGGGGGTCGAGGTCCAGGGCCTTCCGGTACTGCGCGACCGCTTCGTCGAGCCGCCCGAGCCAGAACAGCTCGGTGCCCATGTGCGTGAGCGTGGCCACGGACAACGGGTCGGTGGCGTGGGCCCTCTGCATCGCGGCGAGCGCTTCATCCAGGCGTCCCACGGCGGCCAGAAAGGCCGAGTACCACTGGTGCGCCCACAGGTAGTGGGGATCCGACGCGAGGGCCTGCTGAAAGTGACGCTCGGCGCCCGACCAGTCGCGGTCGTACCACATCGCGATCCACCCCATGGCGGTATGCGCCTCGGCCAGCGTGCTGTCGATCGCCAGGGCGCGCAGCGCCGCCTCGCGGCCGCGCCGGAAGCGGTCGCCCGGCGCGGATCGGCGGGTGGCGATGTACGTCTCGGCGAGACCCGCGTGGGCGCGCGCGAACCCGGGATCGACGGCGATCGCCTGCCCGTAGTACTCGGCCGCTTTCGCCAGATCCTCCTCGGTACGCCTGCTGGCGAAGAAGCGCCCCCGCAGGTAGAGCTCGTACGCCTCGATGCTGGTGACGCGGAGCCGGTCCACCGGGGCTCCGACCGGCGTGGCCAGCCGGAGTCGAAGCGCCTCCGCGATGGCACGAGCGATCTCCTCCTGGACCGCGAACACGTCCCCCACGCGCCGCTCGTAGATGTCCGACCAGAGACGGTACCCGTTCTCCGTGCTCACCAGTTGCGCCGTGATGCGCAGCCGGTCGCCCGCCCGGCGCACGCTGCCTTCGAGCACGTGCGCCACCCCCAGCCGGTCGCCCACCTCGCGCACGTCCGTGTCCCGGTTCCGGAACCGGAAGCTCGACGTGCTCGCCGACACCCTGAGACCTTCGATCTTCGACAGGTGTCCGATCAGCTCTTCGGTCATCCCGTCGCTGAAGTAGGCGTGGTCTCGCTCGGGGCTCAAATCGAGGAAGGGCAGGACGGCGAGCGAGGCCGGATCGGCGGCCGGTGAAGCGAACCCGAGTGCATCCGGGGCGGCGCTTCCGCCCGCCGGCTCCGCGGAGGCGGCCGGCCCGAGGAGGCCGAGCGCCGCGCCGATCAGCCCACCCGCGACCGCGAGACCCAGGGCGGCCAGGGCAACGGCCCGCGGCCGCGGCGATCGAGGGGCCGGTCGCGCGCCGGCCGACCGGCGCGGCGGTGCCCCCCCCACCACGTCGAGCTCTTCGAGCACCTCGGCGGCCGTCGCGTACCGCTCCTCGGGACGCTTGTCGAGCAGCTTGCGGGCGATGCGGTCCAGCTCCGGCGGCGTCCCCTCGCGAAGCGTTGAGAGCGGCGGCGGCTCGTCGTTCATGATCGCGTACACGGTCCCGAGATCGTGTCCGCCCCCGAACGGCGGTCGGCCCGTCAGCATCTCGTACAGGACCACGCCGAGGGACCACAGGTCGGTGCGCCCATCGACCGCGTTTCCGTCGATCTGCTCCGGGCTCATGTAGGCCGCCGTCCCCGGCCGCAGGTCCGGATCGGTGAGGTTGAGGTCCCGGATCTTGGCCAGCCCGAAGTCGAGGATCTTCACCGCTCCCTCGGGCGTGAGCATCAGGTTGCCCGGCTTGAGGTCGCGGTGCACGATCCCCGCCGCGTGCGCGGCTCCGAGACCGACCAGCACCTGACGCGCGATGTCGAGCGCCTGTTCGATGGGCACCGGCGCCGAGGCCAGGCGATCCCTGAGCGTCTCGCCGGCGTAGCAGGCCATCGCCAGGAAGAGCCTTCCGTCCTCGGTCTCGCCCACCTCGTGCACGGTACAGATGTTGGGGTGGTCGAGCGCCGAGACGGCGCGCGCTTCGTTCAGGAAGCGCTCCTTGGCCGACGCGTCCAGCCCGTACTGCGGCAGCAGGAACTTGAGCGCCACCGTGCGGCCCAGCAGGGTGTCCTCGGCCCGGTACAGCACGCCCATGCCACCCACACCGAGCACGTCCTGCACGCGGAAGTGCGAGACCGTGCGGCCCGCGAGGCCGAACGGATCCCTCGGTTCCGCGGAAGCCCCGTCAGAAGGCGACGCGTCCGCCTGGCGTCCGGCCTCGGCGTTGGCGAAGGCGGCCTCGGAGGTGGTGAAGTCGGCCTCGCCGGAGGCCAAGGCGTCCTCGGCGGGGGAGAACGGGAGCCTCGTCCCGAGCAGCGCGTCCGCCTGGGCATCCGCGGCCAGCAGCGCATCGAGCCGACGCGACAGCTCCGGATCGGTGGAGGCCAGGTCGGCCAGACGCCGGGCCCGCTCGGTCGGGTCGTCGTCGATCAGCGTGGCGAAGGCCGACTTGAGCTCGGCCCAGCGTTCCCCGTCCACGGCCGGTCAGGCGATCCCGCTGCCCAGCTCGGCCGCCAGCCAGGCGCGCGCGAACCGCAGCTCGCGCTTCACCGTGGCCAACGAGAGCCCCACCGCTTCGGCGACCTCCTCCAGGGAAAGCCCGCCGAAATAGCGCTGCTCTAGGATCTCGCTCTGGCGCGGATCGACGGCCGCGAGACGGTCGAGGGCCTCGTCCAGGTCGAAGATCGCGTCGGCCTCCGTATCCGACATCCAGGCGGCCTCGGTCAGCTCGACGGTCCCGGCGCCACCGCCGCGCTTGGCCGCCCGGCGCGCTCGCGCGTGGTCCACGAGCAGGCGCCGCATGACCCGGGAGGCCATCGCCAGGAAATGCGCGCGATCGCGGAAACGGGCCTGCCGCACGTCGACCAGCTTCAGGTAGGCCTCGTGCACCAGGCCCGTGGTGTTGAGCGAAGGGCTGCGAGCCTCGTCGCGGAGGCGATGGTGCGCGATCCGCCGCAGGTGCTCGTAGAGGAGGGGAACGAGCCGGTCGAGGGCGTCGCGGTTGCCGTCGCCCCATTGCTGGAGCAGGCGCGTGACATCAGAGGACGCGGACTCCATACCTGCCCGAGCCGAAGAACCGGCACGTGACGGGGACATCTTCCTTCCTCGTTAGCATAGTCGCCGTGCGTATCAGGGACCAGATCACGCGCGCCTCCAGTCCATCCCCGGTCCGTCCCTCTCCGTGAGCCGAAACGACCCCCTCTTGCGCCGAGAGGAGTGGAGGCCGCTCGACGGGTCGCCGGGGCGTGGTCCCGACCCGCCCGTTCGCGGTGACCCGTCGGGGCGGCCGAGCCATTGGTCTCGTACGAAACCGGAGGTGTCCCATGTCGAACGCAACCCAACCGAGGACCCGGCGCGCCGGGCTCCTGGTCGCCATCACGGCGCTGGTCGCCGCATGCCACGACGGAGGCAGCGTGCTCGCCCCGGAAACGACCGATGCCGGCGTGAGGCTCAACGCCGCCGCCTCGCCCCCCGCGGGAACGCTCATGGTGTGGGGAGACGATGTCTTCCATCAGGTCTCCGATGCTCCTGCGGGCAGCATCAAGACCGTGGCCGGCGGGTCTTACAACGGCCTGGCGCTGCGCCAGGACGGAACTCCCGCCCTGTGGGGGACGCACCCCGATATCGGCCCTCGACCGATCCCCGCCGAGCTCCTTGGCCAGAAGTACCGTGCCGTCGCGCTGGGCCGCGATGACGCGGTCATGATCCGACAGAACGGCACGCTGGTGGGCTTCGGCCAGACCATGCCCCTCGATCTCTTGCCGGCCGGCTCCTACCGCGCCGCCACCGTCGCGGCCGCGTTCGGGGTCGCCCTCGCGGACGACGGGAGCCTCACCGCCTGGGAATGGCCCCGCCCGGGCGTGACTCCCCCGGGCGTCACCCCGCCCGCCGGTGCCTTCAAGCAAGTCTACGCGAGGGTCAACTACGCGCTCGCGCTGCGCGAGGACGGGACGCTCTTCGGGTGGGGGCAATCCCCGGTGCTGGCCGGGTGGCCGACGACGCCCGAGGACCCCGCGATCCGCTCCCTGCCCGGTCAGACCTACAAGGCGATCGGAGCGGGGAACATCCACGCGCTCGGCATCCTGCCGAACGGAACGCTCACGGGCTGGGGCAGCGATCAGTTCGGCGGGCTTCAGATCCCCACGAGCGTCCGGTTCAAGGCCGTCGATGCGGGTTTCGGGTTCAGCATCGGCCTCGCGACCGACGGGACGCTTTGGGGATGGGGGAACGCCCGCGAGTCGACCATCGGGGCCCCGCGGTGGACCTTCGAGTCCCAGGGGTGGACGCGCGACGGCGACTCCCCGCACTACTACGTCCCCGGCGTGCGCTTCTCGGAGATCGCCGCCGCCGCCTTCCACGTCATGGCGATCACGGCGGGGCGCTGAGGGGCGGGCGCCGCCTGAGGCGAGGCGCCGTCAGGGCAGTGTCGAGATGATTCGATGGTCGGGAGGCGCTAGGCAGCCGACGATTGCCGGGTTCGGCTCCGGCGCCTCCGCGACCACTTCTGCAGCGGACCGAACGCGGCGGCCGCGAGCAGCCCGGCGATGATACCGCCCAGCGAGTCGGGCAGACCGAACCAGCTCGTGAAGACCGTCGAGACCAGCTCTTCGGAGACGACGAAGACGATGGAGAGGGCGATCCCGATGGTGCCCACGAGGGTCGCCCGCCGCAGGACCAGCGAGGAGGTCAGCGCGCCCCGCCGGAACACCGATACCGCGAGACTGAGCAGGAAGAGGAGGAGCCCCAGCGGCAGCGTGAGCGCATGGAGCCACTGGATCACCGACCGCTCGTCGTCGAGCGCGTGCACCTGGGCCTCGAACACGAGCGCCAGCACGACCGTCAACCCGCCCAGGAGCGTCGCCTCGATCACCCACTGGGCGCGCGACCACTGCTCGTGCTCATCCGCCACGCGACCCTGGACCACCAGATAGAGCCAGCACAGCCACACCGCAAGGATGCCGCCCGCCGTCCGGGTCACCGTCGCGTCGATGGGAAGCCCGATCAGACCGAGGGATGAGAGGAGGAAGAGCCCCAGCCCGAACGCGAGCCACACGGGGCGGGATCCGATCAACCACCGGAGAGCCGGCGCGAACGCGCCCAGCAGACGAGTCACGTAACGGTTGTGGAAGGGCGGCGGCCGCGTCGCGGCCCGCGTGATGTGCGCCGCCGAGAGCGCGCCCGGGAACTGCTGTATCCATCGCACGCCCGCCGCGATCGAGGCGCACACGATGGCGCCGAAGAGCAGCCGGTGCGCGACCGAGAGCGCGCCGGACGTCACGGGCAGGCCGACGAGGAGGTACCGGACCGAGCCCTCGTAGGCGGAGGAGATCGAATAGAGCGAGAGGAAGAAGGCGAGCGCCGGGGCGCCCTCGGTGTGCCACGCGTAGCGGGCCACCAGGAGGCAGAGCAGGGCCGCCGTCGAGGAGACGAGCGACATCGTGATGTCGTAGGCCAGCTCGGGGCCGGGCGGCCCCACGCGCGTGGCCCAGATCGCGCGGGTCGCCACCAAGCCCAGGCCGATGAGGGCCAGCGCGACCGACGCGAGTCGGACGCCCGAGGCGGCCGAAGCCTCCTCCACCTCGGATCGCATGAGCCCGCCGCGCTCCCTACTCCGGGGGCGGCCCCACGCGCCCGTAGCTCGCCGGCTGGCCGGGCTGCGGCAGCGACTGCGCGACGAACTCGCGGATGTGTCGGTTCGACGCCTCGAGGTCCTCGGCGCGCAG
>JBFIOX010000117.1:0-7756 GCA_041610455.1 Gemmatimonadota bacterium | reverse complement strand
TCGGCCACGCCGGGCGCGATGTCGAGACCTCGGTACAGCCCGTGGGCCTCCTCCCAGAGCCGGGCCGCGGGAGCATCCTCCCCCTTCCCGGTCAGGAGCATTGCGTAGCTCCGGATGGCGTTCGCCCGGTCCAGGGGGTGGGACTCGCCGAGTCTCCGGTACAGCGCGAGCGCCTCCTCATAGCACGGCTCGGCCGCGCCGGGCTCGCCCGCGTCGGCATGGACGTCGCCGAGGTGGCGGATGGTGTGGGCCAGCTTCAACGGGACCTCCATCCCGCGCAGCAGCGCCACGGCCTCCTCGTAGCTGGCGCGCGCCCGTGCGTGATCGGGGATGCCCCGCTGCAGCTCGCCCAGCTCCCGCAGTGCCCACGCCAGGGGCTCCCGAGACCCCGATGCCCGCAGACCTCTCAGCGCGTCGAAGCCCGCCCGCTCCGCCTCGAACAGCCCCGCGCGCGGCTCCGAGGCGGGGTCTCGCTGGACGAGTCTGGACACGCCGATGATGTAGTAGGGCCCCGGCTCGGCCGACCGCGCATCGAGCGAGGCCGCCAGGACCAGCGCGGACGCCACATCGTGCGCCAGGCAGTTCCGGTTGACGGCGGTCTCCCGCGCCAGCCCGTTGCACGAAAGGGGGGAGCACTCGAACGGTCCCCCATCCCGCATCCGGGACACGACGTCGACCCCCAGGGACTCGAACGACCCGGCGAGCGCATGGGCCGTCGAGGGGGGCGGATCCAGATCCTCGCGTCGTCCGTCGTCGAACCGAACCGGGTACAGCTCGTAGGCGTAGATGTCGAACGCCTCCCGCTCGGCCTCGGAGACGACGCGGCGGGCGTCCTCGATGCCGTCGTAAAGCCCCCAGTCGTTGTGGCGCCAGTGGGACCACCACGCCTCAGGCCCCGGCGCGATGCACGTGGACACGCTGGCGATGCCCGTGACGCCGGCGCCCGAGAGCCACTCCGGTGCCGCGGTCCGTCGCTTGGGGAAGTACCCGATCAACCAGGGGGGCACGCGGTCCTCCTTCCGCTCGCCGGTCCCACGGCGCCGACTGGCGCACCGGCCGCGGTCGACTAGCTTGGCTCGTGGCTCGACCGGGCCCGGTGCGGGACCGGCGATCGAAGCGCGCCTCACGCGACGGAGCGAGGTCCGGCCGAGTCCAACGTCGTGCCGCCGGAGACGTAGCGCCAACCCCGCGACTCGAGCGCGCCAAGATCGGACACGCGCGCGCAGCACCGTACCCACACGATCCAGGAGACTCCATGCGTCCTCCCCGTGGTGCGGCCCACATCGTGGGCCCGTGGCTCCCCCTCGCGCTCTTCGGATTTCTCGCCGCCTGTGGGGGCGGGGCCGAGGGCGGCGCCTCCGCGGCGAGCGCCGGCGCCCGGGGCGGCATGCCGTCCCTCGATGCCTGTGCCGTGCTGGCCGACGTGAACCTCGGGAGCCTCGTCGGCGTCACCCCGGACACCCTCATCGCCGTGCTCGACCGCACGGAGGGGAACATGAGCGCGTCGCAGTGCGTCGCCGCGTCCTCCACCTCACCCGCCAGCGTGGGGCTGCTCGTTCGCTACGACGCGGGCGGCGGGAACCCGGCTACGCGCGAGGAGTGGATCGCCAAGGAGCTCGAGGGGGACGTGTTGGGGATGGGGGAGGAGGCCGCGGCCGCGCTCCGCGCCGCCGAAGCCGTCCCCGGCATGGGCGACATGGCGCTGTACTACCAGCTCATCGGCGCCAACTTGGCCGTGTTCTGGGGCGAGGGCCGCTACCAGCTCGTGGCCACATCCAGCGACGTCCCCGACGCCGCGGCGGCCCGACGCGCCTTGGAGGCCGTGGCCCGGAGGACGTTGGAGCGTCATTAGCCGGAGCGCTCGCGCGCGCCCGCTCCAGCGCGTACGTGCCCGGCGGTCGAGCCGGGCACTCGGTCAGTCGGAGTCGGGCGTCACGGAGTGGCGCGAGAGGAACACCGAGATGTGCTCCGCCCCGTCGTGCGCGACGGCGAAATCGCCGCGTCCATCGCCGTCGAAGTCGCCGGTGGCCAGACCGTAGGGATACCCCGGGGACCCGAGGCGGTGAAGGGCGGGCTCGTCCCCTCCGATGAGGACGGCGATCTCGTCGCCCAGGTAGCAGGACACGATCACCTCGGCCCGTCCGTCGCCGGTCAAGTCGGCGGCGGCGAGCGTCGTCGGCCCGGCGGCCAGGGCGTAGCGGCCCATCTCCTCGTAGGCGCCATCGGCGGTTCGTCGCCACGTGACGAGCGCCCCGGCCCCCTCGCCGGATCCGGCCGCGATGTCGGTCGCGCCATCCCCGTCGAAGTCGGCCGCCACGACCGAGAACGGCGCGAAGCCCGGACGAAGCGTCGAGGCCGGCCCGAAGCTGCCCGTTCCATCGCCCCGCACGATCGCCACGTGGTCGGGGTTCGGCGTGACCAGATCGAGCCGTCCGTCGCCGTCGATGTCGGCGAGGTCCATGGCGCGGTAGGGGTCGCCCCCGACGGGCACGAGGCGGGACCCCCCGAAGCCGCCGTCGCCCCGCCCGGGAAAGAGCCGGATGCCTTCGCCGTCGCGATCGTCCACGAGCAGGTCGGCATGGCCGTCACCATCCACGTCCGCCGCCCGCACCGCGTGCGGGTGCGGCGAGACCTCCGCGGCCATGCGTGAGCCGGCGCGGTGCTCGAAGCCACCGCCGGGCGCACCGAAGAGGATCGTCAGGTAGTCGGTATCGTGGTTCGCCACGGCGACGTCGTCGAGCCCGTCCTCGTCGAAATCCGCCACCGCGAGGTCGTCCGCGTTGTCGCCCCCGGGCCACGAGCCCACGATGTCGAACCGGCCGTCGCCGCGTCCCGCCAGACCGATCACCCGCTCGCCCCCGACGACGAGCAGATCGAGGTGACCATCGCCGTTCAGCGAGGCGGGCACGAGGGCGAGCGAATGGACCCCGACGGGCACGTCGACCCGCTCGAAGAGCGGCGGGCGCGCCTGCTCGGCGCTAGGGGCGGCACAGGCGGCGAGGCCCGCGGCGGCCAGGTTGCAGGCACATACGAAGCGGCGAGTGTGTCGCCCCGAGTGAGTAGGGACCCCGGCTCGAATCAATTGGACCTCCCCGACCGACCGTCTAGGGCGGGGTCCGCTCCCGATCGCGCACGAAGACCCGTATCGGCGGATCGACGTACGTCACGATGCGGCGACCGAACCAACCTCCGCCCCGGTGCTCGTACGCCAGTCGGTACCCGGCCGACCCGTCCATGAGCCGCCGAAACGTCTCCCCCGGAAGGGTCCACTCGTGCACCGGCTCGCTGTCCTGCTGCGGGATGACGAGCACGATGGCCGGGTCGTCGGCGGGGATCTGTCCCGCTTCCGGGGGGAGCAGCTGGCCCGGCATCACACGCAGGGAGACCTCTGCCGGCAGGCGCGGGAGCTTGCGGGTGCCGCGACCGTAGAACCCCACCTGATCCCCGGGCTCGATCGCCTCGGCGAGCCACGCGCCGAGCGCGTACCGGCCATCGTGCCACATCTGCACCGTGAGATCCGCGGCGCGCACGCCGGCCCAGGCGAAGCAGGCGGCGACCGCGACCCACGCCGTGCGTCGACGGAAGGGTCCGGCCTGGCCCGCCCGCGCCAGGAGGCCGGCCAGACCCGGACCGGCGAAGAGGCCCAACACGTACGACATGGGCAGCACGAAGCGGAACAGGACGAAGCGCACGGGAACGATGACGCCGAGCAGGATGCCGATGGGCGGGAGGAGCAGGAGCGCGAGCCTCGGACGATCTCTGAGGGTCGTGGCGACGCCGATCAGGGAAGCGGCCACCAGCGGCAGGCCGAGCGCCTCGACGACGTGCCGGCCCGTCTTGCCGACCAACCGGGCGTACCCGGAGGCGCTCGCTTCTCCCGAGTAGTAGAAGGGTCCGGTCACGCCCTCGGGCAGCGCCGTTCCGCGCAGGATGAAATCGACGTGTGCCGCGAAGCGGGGCAAGCTGAACACGAGTCCGCTGGCCAAGGGGTACACGACGAGCGCCACGCCCGCTCCGGCGAGCAGGGCGCGGAGGCCGTCACGGCGTCCCTCCGCTTCCGCGCGGCCCCGCCAGGCGTACCGCACCAGGATGACGGCGGCCATGACGGCGAAGAACGCGTATCCGGCGTCCTTCGTGCCCACCGACAGGGCCGCGAACAGCCCGAGCAGGGCGGCGCGGCGCACGGTCAGGCCCTCCTCGAGGATCACCGCGAACACGGCCGTGCCCGACGCGAGCCACAGGAGGGCCGGCACGTCCACGTTCGAGGTCCGTCCGTAATAGAACATCGGGAGCGACAGCATCGTCGTGAGGGCCGCGAAGCGCCCCGCTGTCAGGCCCCACAGACGCCGCGCCGTCCACCAGGCCACGGCCACCGTCGCGCCGGCCATGAGCACCGTCGGGATCCGCGTGAGCACGGTGAACACCGCCAGGGCCCGGACCGGATCGGCGAAGCCGTAGGGGTACACGTCGCTCACCCCCTGGAGGCCGCCCGTCGCCATCAACCACAAGGCGTACGGAGCCGCGAACGCCGCCTGCACGAAGTACTGCAGGAGCGGGTACTGCGGGTTGAAGGGCGTGTCGGAAGGCCTGAACAGTCGGAGCAGCTCGCCGAACGGCTGCAGGGGCGCCAGCTCGTCCGGTCCCCAGGGAAAGATGCGGTCCGGCCCCGTGGCGTGCGGGAGGCCCCAGCCGATCGCGAGGGCGTACAGGGCCGCCGCGACCCACGCGAAGCGCGCCGGCTCCGAGCGCAACGCCCGAACGAGCGACGCGCCCCGCGGCATCAGCCGGATCCCTCGCTCCGTCGCGCACGGTCGCGCGCCGGCCCCGGCCCCGCGGCCGACTCCAGCGCCGCGACGATGCGAGGGCCCGCATCGCCGGTCCCGAACAGCTCGGGGGGCGTGCCGCTCGGCCAATCCTGGGCCTCCACGGCCTCCCGGATCCGATCGGCGTCGACATCGACCAGCCGGTTCCACCCCTCCTGCACCGTCTCGACCCACTCGGTCTCGGGGCGCAGGGTCACGCACGGCACCCCCAGCCAGCAGGCCTCCTTTTGGATCCCCCCCGAATCCGTCACGATCCGTCCGGCGTGGAGCTCCAGGCAGAGCATGTCCACGTAGCCCAGGGGCTCCACGATTCGCAGCGCCTTCGATGGCGCGGGGATCCCGAACGAGGCCAGGCGGGCTTTGGTCCGGGGATGGAGCGGGAGTACCACGGGAAGAGAGAGCGCGTCGAGGGCCGCCATCACCCGCCGCAGACGCTCGGGATCATCGACCGTGTAGGCTCGGTGCACGGTGGCCAGCGCGTACCCGCCCGGTTCCAGGCCCAGCCGGGGCAGCACGTCGTCCCGGGCCCGAGCCCTGGCGAGCTGGCTGCGCTGCACGTCCAGCATCGTGTCTCCGACGAGCCGCGCCGACTCGGCCAGGCCCTCGCGGGCGAGGTTCTGCGCCGCGTTCCGGGTCGGGCAGAGGAGGAGGTCGGCGCAATGGTCCGCCACGATCCGGTTGATCTCCTCGGGCATGCGACGATTGTACGAGCGCAGGCCCGCCTCTACGTGTGCCGCGGGGAGGCCGAGCTTGGCGGCCGCGAGGGCGCCGGCCAGCGTGGAGTTGGTGTCCCCGTACACCAGCACCCAGTCGGGCGGCGGGGCGGCGAGGAGGACGGCTTCGATCCCGCGCAGCATCCGCGCCGTCTGCTCTGCGTGCGAGGCCGAGCCGACCCCCAGCTCGTGGTGC
Organism: Gemmatimonadota bacterium; assembly: GCA_041610455.1. GTDB lineage: Bacteria > Gemmatimonadota > Gemmatimonadetes > Palauibacterales > Palauibacteraceae > Palauibacter. Next base: position 2,024 of record JBFIOX010000117.1, on the reverse strand, counting down.
GGAGCCGGGATCGGCAGCTCGTCGAAGAAGACGTCCGACATCTCCGGGTCGTAATGCTGCCCGGTGTGCACGATGTGCTCCTCGTGACCGGCCGCGGAGAGCGCCAGGCTCACCGGGGCGGCCTTGATGAACTGCGGTCGCGCCCCCAGCACGGTGACGATCCTCATCCCGGACGCCGTGTGGGAATGTAGAGCCGGATGGGCGGGTTCACGGAGGGATAGTCGAGCCGCGGCGTCGGCAGCCATGGGAACAGGCGCGGCGTCTGGAACGTGGCGGCCGGCTCGTACCCCAGCCGGCCCGCCTCGAGGTCGTCGAAGATCTCGGGTGGACAGGTGGCGTTGTGCGGCTCCCCGGGGCGACTGGACACGTCGGGCATGAGGAGGATGACATCGGGCCTCCGCTCGGCCCATCCCCGTCGAATGCGCTCCGCATCCTGCGGGCTGCGCTTGGGCGGGTGGACGGCACCGAGATACTCGTTGGCCCGATCGTATTCGATGCCGGCCGGCAGCCAGGGCAGCTTGGCGTCGGGACCGAAGAACTCCAATCGATCACCGGGTCCCAGGTTCGCCTCCAGCCAGGCGGTGGCCGCATAGCGGGAGTCCCGGATCATCTGCTGCGTCAGGTCGGTCGCCCGCAGGCCTCCCGCGACGAGGATCCAGCCCGCCGCGGCCAGGCCGCCCCAGCGCGCCAGACGCGGCGCATCGAGGGCCAGCACGAGCCCTCGGGCCGCGAAGAGACCGATCACGAAGGCGGCGGGCATCACGTATCGCAGCTGCCCGTTCCGCATCGCGAAGAAGAGGACGGCCAGATAGGTCACGAGCGGCACCACCATCCACAGATCCCCGGAGCGCCGGCGCGGTAGGGGGGCGGAATCGGCCTGCGGCTCGGCGATCACCGACCAGCCGGGCCCGCGCGCCGGCGGTGTCTCCGAGACGGCCCCCGCGGGCCCGCCCCGCGGCGCCACGCCGCGCAGCGCCACCGCCACCCCGGCCGCCGCGAGGAGGAGCCCCGGCACCGTACAGGCATCGGCCAGATAGCCCACCAACAGCGCGAAGAGCGCCGCGCTGCCCGCCAGCGTCGCCGGGTAGTGCGTCATGAAGGCGATCTCGCCCAGCCGCATCATCTCGCTGCGCTCGCGGTTGAACGCGAGGTGCGCGAAGTAGCGCTCCGGGTCGACGAACAGACCGCTCCCCAGCCCGAAGGCGATCGCGCAGGCCACGACTCCGAGGGCGGCAGCCACCCCGAAGGTCCGCCAGTGCGCGCCCGGGTGGCGGGCCGATCCCCGCCCCCGCCACGCCAGCCATAGCAGGACGGGAGGGACACCCACGAAGGCGGCCGCCGAGGTCTCCTTGGTGGCCGCCGCGAAGCCCGCCCACACGCCCAACCACACCGCGTTCCCGACGGTGAGCCGTCCGCGCAGGATGCCGGCGTACACCGCGAGCGCCGCCGCGACGAAGAAAAGGGCCGGCACATCCACGTTCCCGGTGCGCGCGTAGTAGAACATCGGATAGGACAGGAGCGTGAACGCGCCCGCCCACAGGGCTTCCCGCTCGCCCCACAGCCGACGCGCCGCGACGACGGCGGCGACGACGACCCCGGCACCGAGCACCACGGAGAGGAGGTGCGCGAGCCACGTCAGTACCTGGAAGGTCTGCACGGGATCGGCGAGACCGTACGGATACGCGTCGCTCGGTGCCTCGAAGTCGCCCTCCAGCCAGAGGAACCCGAGGTAGGGGGCGTAGGCCGCGACCGCCATGAACGAGTGCATCAGCGGATAGCCGAGGTTCTGGAATTCTTTCGGCTCGAGGATGTTGTGGACCTGGGCCAGGGGTCCGATGGGCGACTCGTCGTCGACACCCCAAGAACGGATCGACTGGGCGTCCTGGGCGCGCGGCGCGCCCCACCAGAACCCCGGCAGGTAGACGAGCACGGCGAGCGCGCCCATCCAGAGGGCGAGCCGGCGGCGTCTCACCGGGCGACGCGGCCCGGTGGCGCTCCGCGCGAGACGAGGCGGCCGTCGGGCG
>JBFIOX010000116.1:0-7785 GCA_041610455.1 Gemmatimonadota bacterium | reverse complement strand
CTGGCGGCGATGGCAGTCGCGCCCGCGGCGATGTCGTCCGGCTCGCTGTCGAAGTCGAACTCCACCTCGTCACCGATCGAGGACTGGAGCCCCGAGGCGGCCGCGTTGGACCCGGACTGCACGCGGGCCCGGTAGTCCCCGACCGCCAGGTCTTTGCCATCCACAGAGATCTTGGAGCGGCGTCCTGTGCGCACCTCGCAGCGCAGACGGAGCTGCCCCGCCGCGGTGGAGCTGGTGACGTCGTTGTCGTTCCCGCGCGCCGCGGCCAGGTCGGGTCCCACGCCGTTCGTATCGCCACCGCAGCCCGTCAGGAACACGCCCAACGTGAGAACCGCGGCTCCGAGCACTCCCCTCGCATACGACATCTCGCCTCCGTTGCCATCGCGTCTTTTCGCGTCGCGGGACGACCCCGCCGACCGCCCGCGAGAAGGGCACGGATCGGTCCCAGGGACCTGTGCACGCAAGTGTCGTTAAAAAAACGAGATGCACGGATGCGAGGCGATTCGCCGCGCGGGTCGCGGCGGAACATGTGTCGCGATTCGGAACAGCCCGGCGATACGGTCTCCGCTGCCGGCAACGGCACCCGAGCCATGCCGGGCCCGAACGCCGCGGCGCGAGCCGATCCCGATCCCAGACTCCCCGATCGGGGTGTGGGGACCGGTCTCGGACGAGCTCAGGCGAGCCGGATGGGGAGCGTGCGGATCCGCTGCCCCGTGGCCGCGAACACCGCGTTGGCCACCGCGGGCGCGATGGGAGGCACGGCCGGCTCGCCGACTCCGCCCGGGGGCTCGTGGTTGCGCACGATGTGCACCTCCACCTCGGGCATCTCGCGCATGCGCAGCATCGGGTAGTCGTGGAAGTTGCTCTGCACCACGCGCCCCTCCTCGATCGTGATCTCGCCGTGCAGCGCCGCCGTGAGGCCGGTCACGATGGAGCCGGTGATCTGCGCGTCCACGATGCCGGGGTGGATGATCTGGCCGCAGTCGGCGGCACACCACACGCGGTGCACGCGTACCTCTCCATCCTGCACCGACACCTCGGCGATCTGGGCCACGATGCCACCCTTGTCCTCGACGAGGCCGATCCCCCGGCCGCGGCCCTCGGGCAACGATCCGCCCCAGTCCGCCATGCGCGCCGCCGTCTCGAGCACGTGCTTCATGCGCGGGTGCGCCTCGAGCATCTCGAGCCGGAAGGCGAGCGGATCGCGGCCCCCCGCGACCGCCAGCTCGTCGATGAAGCCCTCGACCATGAAGCAGTTCCCCGACGGGCCGACGGACCGCCAATAGCCCGTCGGCACCTGAACGTCAGAGCGGCAATAGTCGACGAGCAGGTTGGGGACGTGGTAGAGCATGCTGACGACGCCGTCCACGGCGTTGCGGTCCACGCCGCCGCGATCGCGGCTCCGACCGTCGGTCACCCCCAACGGCGGCCCGGCCACCCGCGCCGTCAGCGCCGCGAGCCGTCCGCGGGCGTCCAGCGCGCCCTCGAAGCGGATCATGGAGGAGGGCCGGTACTGGTCGTTCCGCATGTCCTCCTCGCGCGTCCAGACCACCTGTACGGGGCCGCCGATCTTCATGGACGTCTCCACCGCGTCCTCGACGAAGTCCGTGCGGCTGCGGCGACCCCACCCGCATCCGAGATAGGTCACGTGTACCGTGACGCGCTCCACCGGAAGGCCCGTGATGCGCGCCGCGGTGGCCTGCGTGCCCTGCGGGTTCTGCGTCGGCGCCCACACCTCGCAGCGATCGTCCTGCACGTGCGCGGTACAGTTCATGGGCTCCATGGTGGCGTGGGCCAGGTAGGGCACTTCGTAGTCGGCCCCGATCCGCACGGCGCCCGAGCCGAGCGCCGCCGAGGCATCGCCCTCTCGGCGCGCCACGACGCCCTCACCCTCGCACAGGGCGGCGTGGTGGCGGGAGATGTCGGGCGTGCTCATGGCGAAGTCGCTCTCCCACTCGCAGGCCAGCGCCTTGGCGCCCTCGAAAGCGGCCCACGTGTGGTCGGCCACCACGGCCACCCCCGACGAGATGCGCACCACGTCCCGCACGCCGGGCTGGCGCCGCGCTTCCGCCTCATCTAGACGCGCCAGGGTTCCCCCCAGCACGGCGGGGCGCACGACCGTCGCGAAGCGCATCCCCGGCACCCGGACGTCGAGCCCGAAGCCCGCTTGGCCCATGACCTTCGCCCGCGCGTCGACCTGGGGGACGTCGGTGCCGATGAGCGTGAACTCCGACGGGTCCTTGAGCTTCGGATCGGTCGGCACGGGAAGCGCGGACGCGGCCTCGGCCAGCGACCCGTAGCCGACCCGTCGACCGGAGGGCTCGTGAATCACCTCGCTCGCGGCCGTGCGGCATTCCGAGACGGGCACGCCCCACGCCGCCGCCGCGGCCGTCACGAGCATCTCGCGGGCCGTCGCGCCGGCGCGGCGCAACGCCATCCAGGCGCCGCCCCGCACGCTGGCGCTCCCCACCGGCATCTGGCGGCCGTACTTGTCGGGATGCGCGTCGGCCTGCACGGAGCGGACGAGGTCCCAGTCGGCGTCCAGCTCGTCGGCCACGATCATGGGGAGCGCGGTGCGCACGCCCTGGCCCATGTCCGACTTCCCGACCCAGACGGTGATCTGACCGTCCTCGGCGATGTGGACGAAGGCGTTGGGCTGGAAGCCGGCCGCCCACGCGTGGCCGTCCGGCGTCGCCTCGGCCGCGCGCACCCGCGGCGAGGCAAACCCTCCGCCCAGGAGCAGCCCGCCACCCGCCGCGGCGCCCAGCTTGACGAAGGCGCGCCGGTCGAGCCTCGTCGGCTCGGGCCCACGCCTCCCTTCGGCGTCGTCGCCCGGCGAGGAATCGGGGTGCGGGTGTGGGGTGACCGAGTCCGTCGTGATCCTCGTCATGGCTCAGCCCTCCCTCGCGGCGCGATGAATGGCCTTCCGCACCCGTTGGTAGGTGCCGCAGCGGCAGATGTTGTCGGAGAGGGTTTCGTCGATCTGGGCATCGGTGGGGGCGGGGTTCGCGGCCAACAGGGCAGCCGCGGCCATGACCTGCCCGGGTTGGCAGTAGCCGCACTGGGGCACCTCTTCGGCCACCCAGGCCCGCTGGACCGCGTGCGACCCGTCCGCCGACAGGCCCTCGATGGTCGTGATCTCGCGATCGCCAACCCGCGAAAGACGCAGCGTGCACGAGCGGACCGCCTCGCCGTCGACGTGCACGGTACAGGCGCCGCATTGGCTGCGACCGCACCCGTACTTGGTGCCCGTGAGCCCGACCAGGTCCCTCAGCGCCCACAGCAGCGGCATCGATTCCGGCGCTTCCACCTCGTGAGCCCGGCCGTTTATGCGTAGCGTGAACTTCGGCATGTGGCCTCCCGGAGCAGGAGCGGAATCGTCGTGCCAGCCTGTAAGGTCAACAAGGTCATCGGGTCAGGCGTTGCACAAGTGGCGGACTGACCGGTCATGTTCTATCGCGCGCTGGCCGACGTCGTGCTGGTCCTGCACTTCCTGTTCATCGCCTTCGTCGTGGCGGGGGGCTTCCTCGTGCTGCGCTGGGGCCGAGTCGCCTGGGTCCACCTGCCGGCCGCCGTCTGGGGGGCGGCGATCGAGTTCATGGGGTGGATCTGTCCGCTCACGCCGCTCGAGATCTCGCTCCGCCGGGCCGGGGGCGAGGCGGGCTACGCGGGCGGGTTCATCGAGCGCTACCTGTTGCCGATCATCTATCCGTCGGAACTCACGCGCGAAGTGCAGATCGTGCTCGGCTCGATCGCGGTGGGCGTGAACCTGTTGGCCTACGGGCTCGTGCTGGCGCGGCGGCGGCGCCGCCGTCTCGGCGTTTGACGCTCGGCCACCCGGGCTCATAGCCTCACCGCCATGACCACATCTCCGCCAACCGCGGTGCGCGATCGCCGCCGCCGACCGATCCCGCTGTCGCCGTCGCTCGCGCTCCTCGCCCTGCTGCCGGCCGGGGCATCGCTCGCCCAGGCACCGCCTCCGGCGCCTCCGGCCGCCACGCTGGAAGTGGTGTATACCGGGGAAGTGATGGGGACGGTGCGCGGCGGGAGCGCGCGCGACGCCGCCTACCTCGACAACCTGGATCTCAAGCTCCTCCTCGACGGAGCGCGACTGCTGGACTGGAGGGGCGCCATCCTGTTCGCGTACGTGCTCTCGAACCGCGGCGACAACCCGAGCGCGTTCGCGGGGGACGCGCAGGGCGTGAGCAACATCGCGGCGCCCAACGCGTGGCGGCTGTACGAGCTGTGGCTGCAGCAGAACCTGGCGAACGGCCGGGTATCCCTGCTCGGCGGCCTGTACGATCTCAACACGGAGTTCGACGTCATCCAGTCGGCCGGGCTGTTCCTCAACAGCTCGTTCGGGATCGGACCGGACTACTCGCAGAGCGGGGAGAACGGCCCGTCGATCTTCCCATCCACGTCGCTCGGTCTGCGCGTGAAGGTGCGTCCCCGCCCGTCGTTCTACGCCGAGGTGGCCGTGCTCGACGCCGTTCCGGGCGATCCCGACGACCCGAAGGCCACCGCCGTCTCGCTGAGCTCGCGGGAGGGCGCGCTGCTCGCCGCCGAGGTGGCCTTCTTCCAGGGGGCCTCGACGCAGCCCGATCCGCTCACGACGCGCCCGGGGGCGCGCAATCGCAGCCGACGCATCGGGCGCGGCCAGGAGGCCGCGCGGTACGACGGGAAGATCGCTCTGGGCGGGTGGTGGTACACGTCCGACTTCGCGGTCATCGAAGCCGAGGTGCCGGGCATCCCCGCCCGCTCGGCCAGCTATGGGGTGTACGTCCTGGGCGAGCGCACGCTGTACCGCGAGGCGGACGGACACGAGGGGCTGACGCTGTTCAGCCGGCTCGGGCTGGCCCGCGCGCGCGTCAACCGCTTCGCGTCCTATGTGGGGGCCGGCGCGGTGTACGCGGGCCTCCTGCCCGGCCGGGCCGACGACGAGGTCGGGATCGGGCTCGCCTTCGCCAACAACGGCGACCCGTATCTGCGCCTGGCGTTGGGGAACGGGGACGCGGACGACCGGACGGAGGGCGTGGTCGAGGTCACGTACCGGGCCCAGCTCCTACCCTGGTTCGCGATGCAACCGGACCTCCAGTGGATATTGAACCCGGACACGCGCGCGGGTCGGGCGAACGCGCTCGTTCTGGGTATGCGCGCGGAGCTGGCCATGAAGTTCCAGTGAGCGGACAGCGGGAAACCGCGGCGAAGCCCGGTCCGAGGCGGCGGGCGGCCTCCCGCCCTCCCTGCTCCCGGGTCCGAGGAAGGTCCGCGCCCGAGCGCGGGCCGAGGGTGCCCACGCCCAGATCCTTCGCCGGACGGGCGCTCCTCGGCGTCGCTGCCGCGGCTTCACTGGCCGCCGCCTGCCGAGGCGGCCCGCCCGACGGCTTCGAGTCGGGCCTGCGGGAGCTGCTCAACCTCGCGGTGCTCGAGGTGCCGGTCGACAAGGTCGTGTTCGCGCGCGCCGAGCAGCGCTTCTTCTCGCTCACCATCGGGACCGCCACGCACGTGGCCGAGAGCCGCGCCGTGGTCAAGCTGGGTATCCGAGCGGATGACCTCGCCCCCGGGGACGTGACCGTGAGCGGGGAATCGGTGGTCGTACGCCTGCCGCCGGTCGAGGTCCTCGATCTGGTGTACCAGCCCGAGACGTTCGTGGTTCGGCCCGACCTGTCGCGCCGCAGCTTCCTGCGCTCGATCAGCCTCGCCGAGCGAGAGCGCATCTATCGCGAGGCCGAGGCCGACCTGCGGGCCAGCCTGCCGTACGACACCATGCTCGAGCGGGCCCGGGCTCGGGTGCGGGTCCTGGTGCGCGCCTACCTGGGACGCTTCTACCGAGACGTGCGCGTCGAATTCCGGGCCGCGGGATGAGCCGCCCGCCCGCTTCCGAAGCCGGTCGCTCCACCAGGGCCGTTCTCTTGTTGCTCGTCGCCGGCCTCGCGGTCATCTCGCTCCTCGGGTGGCCCGTCATCTCGCGCTGGATCGCGCCGCGGACATTGACCGTGTTTCCATCTCTCGCCCGCGTCGGCGACCCCGTCGAGATCGCGGAGCTCACCTCCGCGGAGTACTACGGCGAGGTCATCGTCACGCTGGTCGAGCTCGTGGACTCGGTGGGTGCGCCCGACCACATGGGACGGTTCTACGAGAACCTGCGCACGCGGACGGATCCTGACACGACGGCGCTCGAGTACGAGCTGGCGCGGCTCGTCCTCGATCACGAGGGCGCGCTCCTCGGCCTGGCGCGCCAGCGACCGTGGGCCGCCATCGAGTCGGGATATCGGCGGCGCCAGCGCTTCACCTCGGCCATCGCTCGCGGCGCCGACGTCGCCTACCTGGCGCGCGGGCGCGTCCAGGTCGCGTTCGACCTGGATCGCCTGTGGGCCGAAGCCGTCTGCGTCCAGGACGCGGCGCGGGTGCCGCTCTCCGCGTGCGGCCTCGCGGGGGATACGCTGGACGTCGTCGTGCCGGAGGGCGTGCGGACGCTCACGGGCATCATCAATCCGTTCTTCGATTTCGAGCGCGAGGTGCCCGGGTACGTGGTGCTCACCGAGCGCTGGCCCGACGCGGTCGACGCGTACCTTCCCCTCGTTCGGCAGCTGGCGCGCTGCAAGCTCGAGCGCCAGGCGATGGCGCGCGGCGTGCTCGATCTGGCCGACGGCTCCCTGGCCCGCGGTCTCGAGGGCGTGCTGCTCGCGTTCGGTCGCGACATGGCCGTGCGGGTCGAGACGCCTCGTCCCCTGGAGCCGCCGCTCTGTCGCCCGCCGCCGACGGCGGAAGCGGGTGCCGGGCCCGCGCAGTAGGTGGCCGACCGGCGAGGGGTCCTCGGCGATCCGGCTCCCGCCGCGTCCCCGGCGCCACGGCCCCCGGGCCGCCTTGCGGTCCGCGGGCGTCGTCCTCGATTCTGAGGGCCTACCACCGCCCGACCGGAGGATCCATGCTCACCAGGCTCGCCCGACTCGCCCCGCGTCGTCGTTCGATCGCCCTAGCGCTGGCCGCCGGCCTCGCGCCGATGCTCGCGCCCGGAGCACCGTCGGCGCTGGCGCAGGAGCCCGACCGCATGGTGTCGGCCCCCGACCGCGCCCCGGACGAAGGGATGGGGCCGTACGATCGGCTCATCATCCGGGGCGCCACCGTGATCGACGGAACCGGGGCGCCCCCGATCGGACCCATGGACATCGTCATCGAGGGCAACCGGATCGTGGACATCCGCGGGGTGGGCGTGCCGCGCGTGGCCATCGATCCCGAGCGGCGGCCCGCGCTGGCAATCGAGGGACGCCCCGACGCGTCCGTGCACGAGCTAGACGCCACGGGCATGTACGTCCTGCCCGGGTTCGTCGACCTCCACCTGCACACGGGCGGCGTGCCCAAGGCGCCCGAGGCCGAATACTCCTACAAGCTGTGGATGGCGCACGGCATCACCACGGGCCGAGGCGTCGGATTCGGCCCGTACGACTGGTCCATCGCCGAGAAGACGCGCAGCGCGGCGAACCAGATCGTCGCGCCTCGCATGTGGGTCTATCCCTTCACCGGGAGCGGCGGCGAGGGCTGGGGCGGACGGCGCGTCCTCACGGCGGAGGACGCGCGCGCCTGGGTGCGCTACGTGAAGGAGACGGGCGGCGACGGGCTCAAGCTGAGCTCCCATCCGCCCGAGATCATGGCCGCCCTCATCGACGAGGCCGCCCGGCTCGGTCTGGGCACCACGGCGCACCTGGGACAGATGGGGGTGGCCCAGATGAACGCGCGTGACGCGGCGCGCCTCGGCCTGGGCACCGTGACCCACTTCTACGGGCT
>JBFIOX010000115.1:0-7853 GCA_041610455.1 Gemmatimonadota bacterium | reverse complement strand
GCGCCCGGCCGTCGGGGTGACACGGCTCAGGCGCGCCGTGCAAGCCCGCTCGCCGAGGCGCCGGCCAGGTACGTGGCGAGGCTCGCGCCGAGCGACAGCAGGAACGGATAGGCGAAGCCCGCGACCACGCCCAGGATGTAGGACGACATGCCGACTACGAGCGTCGCCAGGGCCGTCCGCGACCCTCCCCACCCCGTGAACAGCCCGAAGCACACGACGATGAGGGCCCCCGCGCTGCCGAACGCCGAGGCCTGCTCGACCAGGTGGAACACCCCCTCCGCACGAAGCGCGAGCACGTACGCGATGACGCCGAACGCGAGGACCCCGGCGCGGGCGATCCGCACCTTGAGACGCTCGGGGGGGTCGCGCAGCGCGGGAACGATGATGTTGTGCGAGAGGAGCCCCGAGGCCACCAGCAACGTGCTGTCGACGGTGGACAGGATGGCCGAGATGAGGGCGCCCGAGAACACGACGTAGAGGGCCGTGGGCAACAGCTGCTGCGCCACCACCGGCAGGAGCTGCTCCGCATCGGCCAGATCGAGCGCGAGTCCGGCGCCCGCCAGTCCTACGAACACCGGAATGGTGCCGATCGCCAGGTACATGCCACCGGCCGCGAGGGCCGAGCGTCGCGCGACGGCCGGCGAGCGGGTGGCGATCACGCGGGCCACCAGCTCGGTGGCCACCACGGAGCCGCAGACCGGAATCGCCCACGCCTCCAGGCTCTCCCAGAATCCCGGGTGCGCGGCGGATGGCCCGACGAGCCCACCCGAGGCTTGTACCGCCGCCACCGCGTCGGCCGGCCCCCCCAGGTTGACGACGGTCACGATCCCCACGAGCACGAGACCGAGCACCAGGATCGAGCCTTGGATGAGATCGGTGATGGCATCCACCATGAGCCCGCCGATCATGGTGTAGGCGATCGTCGCCGCGGCGGCGATGCCGATGGCCGCCTCGACCTCGATGGCCGAGGCCGCCGACAGCACGTGACCGAACGCGCGCACCTGGGCGGCGGCCCAGAGGATCGAGCTCGGGATTAGGATGATGGCCGCCGTCCGCTCCACGACCGGCGAGAAGCGCTGGCGGAAGAGGTCGGCCAGCGTGGTGAGCTGGCGTCGCCACAGGGGCGCCGCGAAGACCAAGCCCATGAGCACGAGGCAGAGCCCGTACCCGAACGGCTCGGCCGAGGCGAACGACACCCCCTCCCGGTACACGGTCCCCGCCGAGCCCACGATGGTCTCGGCGCCGAACCACGTGGCGAAGATCGAGAACGTGGCCAGCGAGTAGCCGAGACTGCGCCCCGCGATCAGGTAATCGGCCTCGGTCTTGATGCGGCGCGACACCCAGACGCCGATCCCGAGCTGCACGAGCATGTAGCCGGCGATGGCGGCCAGGGTCGGGGTCATGGTCCGTCCGACTCGCTAGGGCGAGCTCGTCATGCCGCGTTCGGGCGCGCCGGCCCGGGAGGCATCGGTCTCAGCTCCCGCCCGAGGTGGCCGAAGGCGGCGCGCGGAGGGTGCCGGGCATGTCGGCGAGCACGTATCCCATCACCGCCAGCATGGCCACGGCCTTCTTGAAGTCGACGGGATCGATCTTGTCGAGCGTGTCGGCATCGGTGTGATGCCAGTCGAAGTACCGCTCGCCTACGGTGCGCAACGCGAGGCCCGGCACGCCTTCGCGCATCAGCGGCCCGATATCGGCCCCGCCCCCGCCCGCGGTGACCTGTCCGGCCTCGATCCCCTCCAACAAGCGGCCGATCTGGCGCGCCAGCGCGAGGGCCCGCTCCTGTACGGCGTCCGAGGCTCCGGCGCCGGCATCCTGGTCCGCGGGGGCCGGGCCGGGTCGGGGCACGGTGAGACCGAACCCGACCGGCCGCTCGTTGCCCCCGTCCATCTCGATCGCCGCCACGTGCCGAACCACGTCGTCGCCGACCCAGTCTCGATACGCGTTTCCGCCCCGGAGCCCGTTCTCCTCGTTGGTCCACAGCACCACGCGCAACGTGCGGCGCGGCCGCAGCCCGAGCTGCTTGATCAGCGTGAGCGCCTGCCACGCCGCCATGGTCGCCGCCCCATCGTCGTGCGCCCCCTGTCCCACATCCCAGGAGTCGTAGTGGCCGCCCATCACCACGATCTCCTCCGGTCGCTCGCGGCCCGCGATCTCCGCGATCACGTTGGCCGACTCGGCGTCCGGCAGCATCCGCGCCTCCATGTGGAGGCGCACGGTCACCGTCTCGCCCGCCTCGGCCATGCGGCGCATCCAGGCGGCATCCTCGACCGTGACGGCGGCGGCCGGAATGCGCGGCGCGTCGGCGGCGTAGTTGAGCGCCCCGGTGTGCGGGGTGTACAGGCTGTTGCCCGTCGCGGAGCGCACGAGCGCCGCGACCGCGCCCAGGCGAGCCGCGGCGGAGGCGCCCCCGCTCCGGAACCGGACGGTGCGGCCGTACCCTTCCCACTCCACCGCGAAGAGGACGATCCTGCCCTCCACCGCCGGGCGGCCGAGCGCGGCGAGCTCCTCGAACGAGCCCACCACGACCACCGGGGCTTCGATCCCGCCGGGCGGCGTGCCCACGCTGTTGCCCAACCCGAGGATGGAGAGACGCCGCGCCACTGGGGCCACGACGCGTGCGCTTTCCTCGCCGCGCACCCAGTGGGGCACCATGACGGGCTGCAGCGTGACGTTCTCGAGCCCCTCGGCGCGCATGCGCTCCCCGGCCCACCGGATGGCCCGCTCGAGCCCCTCCGAGCCGCTCAGTCGGTGGCCGATTCGGGTGGTCAGATAGGTGAGCTTCTCCCACCCCTCCTCGTCGGTGAGCGCCGCCCCGATCAGCCGTCCCGCCACCTCGCGGTAGCGCTCGGTGAGAGAAGCCTCCTCGGGGGCTCGACCCGAACCCACGGGCTGTTGCGTGGCGCCGGCGGCCCCTGGAAGCACGAGCAGCGGGGAGAGTGCGAGGAGGGCGGCGGCGGGACGGAACAAGGCGGCCGTCGAGTGGGCCGCCCGTCGGATGGGGCGTGATCGCGGCATCGGGGCTCCCGGGCTCGGTGCGTGGTTCTCGGGCTCGCCAAGATGCCGCGAGGCGAGCCGCGCGAGCAATGCGATCGGCCGCGCGGCGCGCCTCGTGGACTTTTCCTGCTGCTTCCGTGTGGCGGACGGAGCGTGAGCGATCCGTCCGAGCGCGATCAGTTCACCGTGATCTTGAGATCGCGCTCCTCACCGTGATAGCGACACTTGTACTCCCACACGCCAGCCGCATCGGGGGTGAAGCGATAGGTGCCGCCGGGCGCGATGTCGCCGCTCTCGAACTCGGTCCCATCGCCCGGCTCGTCGGTCGAGCGCAGGGCGTGGGTCACGCCGTCCTCGTTAACCCACTCCACGGTCTGGCCCAAATCGATCGTGACGTCCGAGGATCCCGATGGCCCGAAGTAGCCGGATGAGGTGATCCGGATCGGGACGACCGAACCGCCGCCACCGCTGCCCTCTCCGGGAGCGCTACCGCCGCCATCGCCACCCCCCGTGCCCCCGTCGTCCACGACCCGGATCACGGCGCCGCTCATCGTGTCCTGGTGGTACTCGCACAGGTACACCCACGTGCCGGTCGTCGCGGGGGTCCACGTATAGCGCTGTCCCTCGCGCAGTCGTCCGGAGTTGAACGACGAAGGCCCGGAGCTCGAGGTCGCCGTGTGCGACGAGTTGTCCAGATTCACGAACTCCACCGACTGTCCGAGCGAGATCGTGATCGTGTCGGTGCCGTTGGGAGCGAAGAACGCCGAGTTCCGCATTTCGATGCGCACGGTCCCGGTCACGTTGCCCGATCCACTCCCGGTCCCCGAATCGCCCGGCGGGGTGCCGGTGTCTCCACCGGGGTCGGTGGTGCCCGAGTCGCCGCCGTCCAGGGGCGGCTCCTGGCCCGTCCCGCCGCTCCCGCCCACCACGATGCGGGCGCCCTGCATGGTGCTCGGGTGGAAATCGCAGCGGTACACCCACTCGCCCGCGGTGGTCGGCACGAACTCCCACGACTCGTCCTTGCCGAGCGTGCCGCTGTCGAACGACACGGTCCCGGGCCACGACGTCGACGTGGCCGTGTGCGGAGCCACATCACGGTTGACGAACACGATGGTGTCGCCCGGGGAGACCGTGACGACGTCGGTGCCGTCCGGACCCACGAACGCGAAATCGACGATGTCGATGACGACCCGGCCGGGGGTCGTCGCCTCCGCCGCGCCCCCGGGGCCCGTGGGCCCCTCGATCGTCTTGCAGCTCCAGACCCACGGAAGCGTCGCGGCGCCGAGCATGGCCAGCCCTCGCATCCGCGCGTTCCGCATCCTCGACCTCCCGTTCTTCTTGGTCGTGCGCATCATCGCACCTCCTCCACCCCGTCCGTCACGATGATCACGCCCTTCATGAACGGGTGCGGCATGCAGTAGTAGTCGAAGCGCCCCGGCGCCTCGAAGGTGTATTCGAAGTATCCGTCCTTCTCGATGAGGGGGGAGTTCCACAGTCCGTCGTTCGAGGTCGTCGTGTGCGCGAGCGGATCGCGGTTGATCCAGCGTACGGTGGTCCCCGGCGCGATCTCGAGCTCCTTCGTGGCGAAGTTCACGTTCGCGATCTCGATCTCGACCAGGCGCGGGGGCGTGGCGCCCTCGGCCTCCGCAGGCGTGGCTGGCTCAGGGGCCGGGTCGCCCGTTTCGGAGGCCGTTGGCGTGACGCTCGGGGGGGCTGGGGTCGCTGCCGGGACGGCCGCGGGCGCCGCTGGCGGCGGATCGAAGATCAGACCCCAGCGGGGCCCCGTGAACGGGACGGTGAACTCGAACCCCCAGTACGTGGCCCCGTCGATACCCACCGACTGCCCCTGGAGCGTCCCGCTGGTGACGTTCGTCGCGAAGAACGCCAGCGTGTGCGGCGTCGATGGAATGGCGATGGCGGCGCCGGCGCTCCACGCGATCTGGGCGTCGGACTGCGTGATCATGTTCGCGTAATCGCCGGAGAGGCTGACGTAGCGGTTGAGCTTGAGCACCGCTCCCCCCGCCAGCGCGAACTCCGCCTCTTCCTCGACGGCCGGCCGATCGAAGGGGTTGGAGAAGCCGCGCCCGGCGGCGATGAGGCGCAGGTTGCCGAGATCGGCTTGTAGCGCCAGCTCGCCGTCGAAGCTCTCGGCCGCCGCGTTGTACGCCCCGGTGGCAGCCAACGACAGTCGGCCTCCGGCCGCACCCCGCAGCGGCGCCACCTTGGCGTAGGGCTGCCACTCGTTGGCCTGACCGACGAGGGCCGAGTTGCTGCTGTAGCGCACCCCCAGGTGTCCGCCCTCGAAGAGGCCGTAGGTGAGCGAGAAAGTCGGGTAGTTGACCACCTTGCCGTCGGCCCCGAACAGATCCGATATGTCGACGTCCGAGCCGGCCATCTCGAAGCGGTGCGAGAGCTGGAAGTGCAGCGAGTGGGGCGGCGTGGTCCACGTGCCCTCGAGATTGGGCGAGCGCTCGGTCATGGGCTGGGCGCCGAGCGGCGGCGCGACGGCGAGCGCGGCGACGAGGCCGATCGCGATGGCCACCCGTCGGACGTGCCCGTGGCCTGCGACTGCGCTCTCCCCGTGGCCTGCGACTGCGCTCCCCGCGCTCAGGCTGCGGAAGCTCCGATCGGTGAGGGCGCGCGCGCGACGCGCCGGGGAGCCCGCGCGGGGTCTCCGGGGATCTATGGTCATGAGTCGTGTCTCCGTGTGCGGGTTGCCGGGTTCGTGCTGGACGGGGGGTGCAAGCGGCACACCGGGCACGAGAGTCATGGGGAAGGTCCCGCAAATAGAGGCGCTATCTATGGATAGAGCGATGAGCCGCGGCGGCGGGACGTTTTCTCCCTGTATCGTTACGAAACACCTTGTCGTCCGCCGGGACGGCGGCCGGCGGAGTCACGCGGGGACCCCGTCTCGGAATCGGGCCTGAAGCTCGGTGGCGACCGCCTCAGCCCAGCGGGACGCTGAGCGCGACCCGCGTGCCAACGCCCGGCTCGCTTTCGACGTGCAGCGCGCCGTGGTGCCGCTGCGCGTGGCGGGTCATGAGCCCGAGGCCGTTCCCGCGCGACACCGCGGCGGGCGCGAAGCCTCGTCCGTCGTCCGCGATTCGCAGCTTCAGCTCGCGGCCGCCGACGCAGTCCACGTCGACCCGCAGGTGTTTCGCCTCCGCGTGACGGGCCGCGTTGCTGAGCGCTTCCTTGGCGAGCAGGTGGACGTCGTGGCGCAATTCCATGTCGATCGGTGTGGCCAGCGCGCCCGAGGCGTTCAGCTCGTAGGTGCAGATGCCCTCCAGCAGCTCGTCGGCGCTCTCCTCGATCCGAGCCGCGAGCGCTTGCACGGTGTCGTGCTCGGCGTTGAACACCCACACCATCTCCCTCAGGCGGCCCGCGGTGCGTCGGGCCGTCGCCGAGATGTGCCCCAGCCGCTCCCGCACGCCCCGCTCCAGATCGGTCCGCTGGCTCAGCATGTCGGTCCGCATCGCGATGCTGCTCAGCGACGCGCCGATATCGTCGTGCAGGCGGCTGGCGATCTGAAACCGCACGCGCTCCATCTGGACCGTGCGCCTAGCGCCCCGCGCGCGCGCCACCCAGAGCAGCAGCGCGAGGAGCGCGATCCCCATGCCCTGGAACCACCAAGCCCGCCAGTACGGCCCACGGATGTCGAGCGGGACGGAGATGGGCGCGCTCCACGCGTCGCCCACGGCTTGCCTGACCTCGAAGACGTAGCGGCCCGGCTGGAGCCCGGCGTAGCGGACGCGCCATTCCCTCCCCCCGTCCACCCAAGCTCCGTCGACGCCGGTCAGCCGGTACTGGCTGCGACTCGCCTCGGACGCTTGCCCCGCTCCGCCGAAGCGGAAGGCGACGGAACTCTCGAAGTGGCGGAGCGAGATGGACTCCCCGACGTTCGGCTGCAGCGGCCGCTCGGGATGGGCGGGGATCTGGATCGTCAGGGCGGTGAGCGCCGGGGAGGACGTCGTGGCGGCGAGGGCCGGGGGGGACTCCGTCGGACCGGCTCGCGCCTGGACCGACGCGGCGGATGCCGTGCGAGCGGCCTGCCCCTGGATTACCGCGGCGGGCGCCGGCTTGGGATCGACCACGAGCGCCGCGAGCGCCGCGCAGATGACGAGGGGATAGGAGGGGCCCGCCCGCGGATCCGGTGGGCATGTCGCTCGACGCGCGCAGGGCGCGTTTCTGCCGATCCGGCACACTTCCGACACGGCGCTACGTCCTCGAGCATGCACCGGCGCCGGCCGCCGTCTCCCCCGCCCGCGCCGGCCGATGCCCCCAGGACCCTCGATCCTCTCGGATCGCTCGGAGCCCCTGCGGCCACCCGTCCACATGGCGAGCCGCGGGGCATAGAGATGTGGATAGTCGACCGCGGCGGATCGGCCCCGCAACCCCGGGGGCGCCCGACTGCGGCCCACGCTCCATCCGGGTATACGCGACGCGGCGGAAAACCGGCTCGCGGCGCACCCGTCGTCGGGCGGCGGAGCCGCTTCGCAGCCCGGCCCCGGGGCAGGCGCGAGCGTCAGCTCTCGTCCAGCGGGGGTCCCTTGATCAGTTTCTCGGTGAGCGCCTTGGCGATGGCCGCCGAGCGCGAGTTGACGTGGAGCTTGGCGTAGATGTTTCGCAGATGCGTGTCCACCGTGTGGTAGCTGAGATCCAGTGCCCCCGCGATCTGCTCTTTGGTCCTTCCCGCCACCAGCTCGCGCAGCACCTCCCCCTCGCGCGCCGTGAGCTGGTAGTCCCATCGGGGCGCGTTTAGCTGGGCGAACATGTTGAGCATGCGGCGCGCGATCTGAGGAGTCATGGCGGCGCCGCCGGAGCGTACCTGGCGGATCGCCTCGACGATCTCGTCG
>JBFIOX010000114.1:0-7866 GCA_041610455.1 Gemmatimonadota bacterium | reverse complement strand
CGCGACATCCTGGCGTTCGTGTCGCTCATCGCGGGGGCCCTGCTCGTGTTGGGGCTGCGGGTGCTGCGCCCCGAGCGCTTGGTGAACCCCGAGGGGTTCCGGAACCTGGTCGACTTCCTCGAGCTGCTCCGCGGGCCCTCGTCGCCCTGGCTCCCCTCGGAGTGGATGGCGCAGACCCTGATCGGCTATCTGGAGGGCGGGTTCGACGGATTCTGGCTTTGGCTGCTGTGGATCACGGCGGCGGCGTTCGTGGCGCTGGGCGCGGTGCTCCACCGGACCCTCTATCCCAAGGGATACAGCCGGGCCCAGGAGGGGGCCGAGTCGGGCCGGCGAGCGGGGCGCGCGTGGCGCCTTCTGAGCTGGGCGCTGCGGCCCCTGGGCCACGAGCGACGCGAGCTCGTGCTCAAGGACGCGCGCCTGTTCTTCCGCGATGCGACGCAGTGGTCGCAGCTGCTCGTGCTGGGCGTGCTGCTGTTCGTCTACGTGTACAACATCCGCGTGCTCCCGGTGCAGTCCAGCGAGGCCATGAGCCGCTTCCTGGTGTCGATGGTGGTGTTCCTCAACCTGGCGCTGGCCGGCTTCATTCTGGCCGCCGTGGCGGCGCGGTTCGTGTTCCCGGCCTACAGTCTCGAGGGCCGCACGCTGTGGCTGCTACGCTCGTCACCGCTCAAGCCCGAGGCCTTCATGTGGTCCAAGTACTGGAGCGGGGCGGTCCCGCTCCTGGCGCTGGCCCTGGCCCTCACGGCACTCACGAACAGGATCCTGGGCGTGGCCCCGGCGATCATGACGTTGTCGCTGGTGAGCATCGTGGCGGTGACGCTCGCCCTCGTGGCCCAGGCGCTGGCGTGGGGCATCGCCATGCCGCGCTTCGAGACCGCCAACGCCGCACAGATCCCCACCTCGCTGGGGGGCATGTTGTTCATGCTGGGGGCCCTGGTGAGCGTAGCCACGGTGCTGGTCGCGCAGTTCTGGGCCCTGCGGGGGTACGTGTGGAGCGGGCTTCCGTGGCGTGACACGCGCGATCCGACGGGCGTTGAGATCGCGCTCGCCCTGGCGGCCACCCTCCTCATCACGGTCCTCGCGGGGGCGCTCCCCTACGCGGCCGCGAAGCGTCGGCTGCGCACCGCCGACCGATAACCTCCAAGGAGGGTTCGCCGGGGCGTTTCGGCGGAGGCGTCGGGCGTGGCCAGCGCCCGCCGTGGGGCGTGGGCTAGCGCCCGCCGTGGGGCGTGGCTAGCGCCCGCCGTGGTACGCGGCGAGACGGCGTCGCGCGTCCGAGATCTCCTCGTCGGCGAACACGCCGCGCTCCTGCGCGATCAGCAGCTCCTGCAGCTCTTCCTCGGTCAGGAGGCCGAGCTGGATGGCGACATCCCCGAAGCGCAGGCGAGGATAGCGACGCTGCTCGAGCAGGATCCGCTCGACGTCGGCCGGCTCCAACAATTTGCGGATGATGGCCACCGTGCCGAGTGCAAAACGCCTCGGGACGGGCAACTTGCTGGGTCCGTCTTCGGGTGGCGCGAGATCCCCGATCAGGAGCGATCCGCGGTCGCCGTTGCCGGCCGTCCCCTCGTCGTCACCGCCCTCCGCGCCCGAGGCGTACGGAGGCAGGAAGGAGATCTCTTCGGATTCCTCGTCGAGCCCCGCGGCGAACTCCCGGTAGGAGCGCGAGCCACGATCCTCATCCGCCTCCGAGCTACCCTCGCCCGGGGCGTCGGCGCGCGGCTCCGCGTCGGGGGCCGAGGCGCGAGAGGACGGGTCGCTCCGTCCGAACGCCATGAAAACCGCCGTATGTCGGCCATCGGTGCGACCGTCCGTCGCGAATCGCCAGGTACGGGCTCTCCATGGGAACGGGGCGAGGGTGCGCGCCCGGCCGCTCGATCGGGGGCTCACGAGGAGCGCCGCCGCCAAGGACGCCGCAAGGGCCACCGAAGGCGTACCGGTGACCAGGCCCGCGACCGAAACAGCCGCCGCGCCGATCACCTGCCACCGAGTTTTGGGGCTCGCGTCCATCCTGCCGCCGATCGCCTTCGAACCGGTGAGCGTCCGCGGAGGACGCCAACCCTAAGAAAATTCGTTCTTTCCGGCGCATGGAAGGGGCAAGACCCGGACCAGGCTTCGAGTCGCGACCGCGAAACGGGCTAAATCACGCTCTGGCAGACCCTTGGTCCCGTGCCCCCTTAGGCGGAAAGCAACTCGGCCGGGCCGCGGTAGCGCCAGATTTTCCAGGTGTCCAGAACCTCGTTCCGGCGAACCACCACGAAGTGATCGAACTGCGCGGTGGTGAGGCAGGAATGGTTCGGCAGCACGCGAATCTTCGTCCCTACCGGATAGGCCGCCGAGACGAGCGCATGCTCTTGACTGACCGAGACCACCCGGGCTTCGGGATCCAATCTCTTCCCATCGAGGTCCGCGAACACACGTCCGAAATGGGGTGGACGGTCGGGGCCGAGGTCCTTCGAGAGCACGAGCGCGCCACAGTCGGTCACCGCCCGGTCCGCTCCCGAGGAAGTCGAGACCACGGAGGCCAGGACCGTCGCCGCGCAGCGCTCGAGCCCACACGACCCGAGCTGCACCTGCGTGTAATCGTACAGGGCGTAGTTGCCGGGTCGCGCCTCGTCGATCCCCTCCAGATCGCTGGCCAGCGACATGCCCGGCGTCGAGCCCACCGAAAGGGCGCCGGGCTCGGTGCCTCCGGCGCGGGCGCGCTCGCCGAACGCGACCATGCGCCGGCGCTCTTCCTCGGCGATACGGACGATCTCGGCCGCCGACGCCGCGTGGTAGGCGTGCCCCGAGTGGGTCAGGCACCCACGGAGCTCCAACCGCGCCGAGTCGGCGATGCGCGCCGCCAACGTGCATGCGCGATCGGCATCGTGCGGCACCCCCGAGCGGCCGTAACCGCAGTCGATCTCCAGCCAAACGGCGATGCTTCCGCCCGTGGCTTCGAGCCACTCGACGGCACGCTCGGAATCCACCGTCACGGCGAAATCGACCTCGCCCGCCAGCCGGGCCGCCTCGGCGGCGCGGGCCCCGATGAGCGGGAAGGCCCAGGTGATGTCGTCGAAGCCGTGGTCCGCGAAGGCCCGCCCCTCTTCGAGCGTCGAGACCGTGATCCCCACGGCGCCCATCGAGCGCTGCATCCGCCCGATCTCCAGGCACTTGTGCGTCTTCACGTGCGGCCGCAGGCGGACGCCGAGCGCGTCGGCCCGGTCCTGCATGAAGCGCAGGTTGGATTCGAGCACGTCGAGGTCGAGCAGCAGGGCCGGCGTCGGCAGCGCGTCGACGGAAGGCGGCAGGGATCGAGTCACGGTCGCAAGGTAGTCCGGGCATTGCCGTTCCGCTAAGATCGAAGCCGGGTGCCGGCTCGCCGGCATCGGCGTTTTCCCGGACCCCGGGGGCGTCCGTGACCACGAGCGCGTAGAGGTCGTCTTATTCGCAAAGAGGAGGGAATTCCTCGGATCGGTCCGGAAGGCCGGATTCCGAGCGACGAGCCGAGCGACGCGGACATCGTTCGCGCCGTCTTGGCGGGCGATCAAGAGGCCTACGGGGTACTGGTACGGCGCTACAAGGATGTGCTGTACCGCTACGCCGAGCGCATGACCGGGCGGCCCGACGATGCGGCGGATGTGGTGCAACAGGCCTTCATCAAGGGGTTTCGAAGCCTCGACCGCTGCCGCGACGCGGAGCGCGTCGGAGGATGGCTGTTCCGAATCGCCGTCAACCTGTGCAAGGACCATTTGAAGGGGCGCGCGAGACGCGAGGTGCCGCTGGAGGTCGGGCCGACGCTGCAGGCCACCCGGGGGCTTCCGGAGGAGGGAGCCGAGCGGGCGGAGCTGCGGGAAGAGATCTACCGGGCGCTTCAGAACTTGAGTCCGGAGCAGCGTGAGGCGTTCGTCCTGAAGCACGTGGAAGGGTGGTCGTACGAGGAGATGGCCGAGAAGCTGGAGACCTCGGTGTCGGCCTTGAAGATGCGGGTCCACCGGGCCCGAGAGCAGTTACAAGAGATGTTAGAGCACTACCGATGAACGAACAGCTGAATCGATACCTGGACGGCGAGATCGAGCTCGGAGCGCTGCCGCCCGAGCTGCGCCGCGAAGCCGAGGCCTGGGATGCCTTCGTCGGTGACGTGCGCGACTCCGGCGCGGCGGGGGCGCCGGTCGGTCTGGAGTCGCGAATCGTCGGCGCCATTCGCGCCGAGACCAAGGCTCCGTGGTCGCGCGTCGCGAAGTGGTGGCTGAACCCCCATTCGATCCGCGTGCGTCCGCTCATCGGGCTCGCCGCCGCGGCCGCCCTGGCGGCCTTCCTGCTCGTGCCGCGCGACGACGTGACCACCGAGCCGTCGGGGGCCACGACCGCGGTGGTCGGCGAGGAGGCCGTGTACGTCCAGTTCGTCCTCCGCGCCCCGGACGCGACCTCCGTCGCCGTGGCGGGCGACTTCAACGAGTGGGTGCCCGAGATCGCTCTCAATGACCTCGATGGAGACGGCATCTGGTCGGGTCGCGTGCGGCTCGGCCCGGGGGTCCACAAGTACATGTTCGTCATCGACGGCACCCGATGGATCACCGATCCGTACGCCGAGCGATATGCGGAGGATGGGTATGGGAACCGAAACGCGGTCATCGCCATCACGGGCGGCGCGGGCGCCGGCTCGCTGGCCCCGTAGCCCGGCCAGGACGGAGCGGATGCGCGCGCGCGGCCCGTTGGGGGGCGCGATCGTGAGCGTGGTTCTGGTCGGCGCCCTGTGGGCGCAGGCCAGCGATCTCGCCCGGGTGCGGACCGAGTTCGGTGAGGCCGAGGCGGCCCGCATCGAAGCGGTGATCGACGCCTCGGAGCGCGATGGCTTGCCGCGCGCGTTGCTCGTCGACAAGGCGGTGGAGGGGGCTGCCAAGCGCATGGAGCCCGGCGTGGTCCTCGCGGCGGTCCGGATGCTGGCCGAGGAGCTACGCGCGGCGGCCCGCGTGGTGGGTCGCGACGCGGGGCCGACCAAGCTCGAGAAGACGGCAGACGCCCTCCGCCACGGGGTCGATCCCGGCCTGCTCGCCGAGCTGAACGAGCGCAATCCGCGCGACTTCGCCGTGCTCATCGTCGCCATCGAAGACCTCCTGCACGCCGGCGTCACGCTGGCCGTGGCCGAAGACCTCACGCGTGACGCGACGCGACGCGGACTGGCTGCGGATGAGATGTTGGCCCTGCCCGCCGCGGTGCGACGCCTCGTGCGCGAGGGACGGACGCCCCAGCAGGCCGCGAGCTCGGTGCAGCAGAGTTTGAGGGCGGGGCAGCGTGTCGTGCCGCCGCCTCCGGCCGAAGGGCCGAGCAGCTTCCCCACCCGCAGCGCGCGGCGAATCCCACCTCCTTCCTGAGCGCGGGCGCGGGACTGACCCGCTGACTGGCTGCACTCCCCGGGGCCGACGTATACTCCGCACCGCCCGCATGATGGGGAGGGAGGAGGCCGTGCCCGATTCAACCGGGGTGGCGGTGTTGGGTACCGGGAGCTACCTGCCGCCGACCAGCGTCGACAACTTCCAGCTGTTCGAGATGCGCTCGATCCGCGACGCGTTCGACGTGGAGCGGGCGCGCGCCACGCTCAACGTTGTCGAAGGCGCGGAGCGGCTCGACCCGGCGGAAGTGTTCGACCACTGGGCCCGTCAGGTCACCGGGATTCGCGCCCGCCGCGTCCTGGATCGCGACAACGGGCTCACCACCGAGGACATGTGCGCCGAAGCCGGTCGACGCGCCCTGGACGCGGCGGGATTGGCCGCCGGCGACGTCGACCTGCTGTACGTGGCCTGCCTGACCGGCTCCGACGAGGTACCGAACGTGGCCTGCACGGTGGCCGAGAAGGTCGGCGCGCCGGAACTGGGGGGCTTCGTGCTCAACGCGGCGTGCGCCGGATTCGTCTACGCGCTGGGCACGGCGTGGGCCTCCATCGTGAGCGGGATGGCCGATCGGATCCTGGTCATCTCCGGCGACGTGCTCACACGCTACGTCGACTACGGCGACGTGAAGACGGCCGTCGTCTTCGGCGATGGGGCGGGAGCGGCCGTCGTCGGCCGTACGACGGGCGACCGCGGCATCCTCGGCCCGCCCGCCATGTCGGGTGAGTTCGCCCGAGAGCCTCTGTACATGGTGGGCCAAGGGTGGGAAGCCGAGGGGGAGCCGCATCCCAAGCTGCACATGGACGGCGGTCCCCGTATCCTGCGCAACGCGATCGTGAAGATGGCCGAGATCGGCGAGCGTGCCCTCGAGACCGTGCGGCTGACCTGGGCCGACGTGGACGTGGTCATCCCGCACCAAGCCAACCTGCGCATCACCCGGGGCCTCGAGAAGCAACTCGAGCTGCCCAAGGGACGCGTGATCCACAACATCGAGAACTACGGAAACATGTCGGCCTCGACGGTGGCGATCACGCTCGACGAGGTGGTGCGCGGCCAGCACGGACCACTTCCGGATCCGGCGACCATCCTGCTCACCGCCATCGGCGGCGGCTATACCATGGGGGCGCTGGTCCTCCGCATCTGACCGCAACTCCATTCGCGCAACGGCAGCACCTCTGCCCATCCTCCCGCCTCGACCGCCCGGGTTCCCTCGGGGACGACCAGCAACCCGTCGCACAGCATCGACGTCATCATCCCGGACCCCTGAAATCCCGTGAGGCGGACGACGGGCGGTCCACCGCGCGGCCCATCGGTGAGCACGACCCTCAGGAACGCGGTCACATCCGGGGGCGCAGCCACGTCCTCGGCGACGCGGCAGCGGATGGGCCGCCGCTCGTAGCGGGAAAACCCCGCCATCTTGCGCAAGGCCGGCCGGACCAGCGTCTCGAAGGTCACCAGCGCCGACACCGGGTTTCCCGGCACGCCCCAGAAGGGCCGGCCGGCGCCACGCGCGAACAGGGTGGCGCTCCCCGGACGCATGCGGACGCGCCAGAAATCGCGCTCGAACCCCAGCTCGTCCAGCACCTGCTTGACGTGATCGTGCTCGCCCACGCTCACGCCGGCCGCCGAGACCCAGGCGTCGAGGCCCGACGCATCCCCTAACCGGCTTCGCAAGTCGTCAGGGTCATCGCGCGCGATCCCGAGCGACACGGGCTCGCCTCCGGCGGCGGTGACCTGTGCCGCCAACGCGAGCCCGTTCGAGTTGAAGATCCTTCGGCCGGCCCGCACCTCATCCCAGCGATCCAGATCGGCCAGCTCGTCCCCGTTGGCGAGCACCCCGACGCGGGGTCGCCGTCCCACCGGCACTTCGGCGAGACCCGCCATCCCGATCAGGGCGAGGGCGGCCGGCACGATCTCCTCGCCCGCCGCGACGAGCACGTCATCCACCTCCACGTCCTCCCCCCGGCGTCTGATGTGGCGCTCGGCGTCGCCGACGTCGAAGATCCGGACGCTCTCGCCCCGGCCTCCATCCGTGTGCTCGACCCTGATCACGCCCGTGGCTCCGTCGGGCACCGGGGCGCCGGTCATCACGCGAGCCGCCGTGCCGACCCGCAAGGGGCCGGACGGAAAGCGACCCGCCGGGATGTCGTCCGAGATGGGAAGCCGCACGGGCGCGTCGGGGCGCGCTCCGGCCACGTCGGCGGCGCGCACCGCGAACCCATCCATGGCGCTGTTGTCCCATGGGGGGTGCGCGACGCGGGCCGCCACGTCGACCGCGAGCGCGCGCCCCAGGGCAGCGGGCAAGGGTACCCGCTCGACCTCCAACGGACGGACCGAAGCGAGGACGCGGTCGTGGGCGTCCTCGTAGCCGAGCCAGTCCGCCTCGGTCATGGCCGGCGGCGTCCGCGCCCCTCCGGGTAGGTCGGACCGTGATACAGGGCGAGCTGCTCGACGAGCAGATCTTCGAGCGCGGTCGCCACGTCGTCGGGCGCAT
>JBFIOX010000113.1:0-7902 GCA_041610455.1 Gemmatimonadota bacterium | reverse complement strand
TGTGGTCGGCGATCGTGCCGACGTCGCCGCGCATCTCGGCGAGCCCGGCGCGCCATTCGGCGAGCGCGGCGAGCCGGGCGGGGGCGTCGGGCGCGGCCTCCCGGATCCGCGCCTCCTCCTCGAACAGCCGCGGGACGGCGCGCGCGCCCTGCGGCGTGAGAAAGCCCGAGAAGAAGTTCACCATCACGAGACCCCCGTTCTCCGCCAGGAGGCGGAGCACGTCGTCCGGCACGTTCCGCGGGTGCTCGACCAGCGCGCGCGCCGAGGAATGCGAGAAGATCACCGGCGCGCGGCTCGCCTCGAGGGCGTCGCGCATGGTGGCGCGCGTCACGTGCGAGAGGTCCACCAGCATGCCCAACCGGTTCATCTCGGCGACCACGTCGCGCCCGAACGGCGCCAGGCCGCCGCTTCGCGGAGCATCGCCCGCCGCGTCCGCCCACCCGACGCTGGCGTTGTGGGTGAGGGTGAGATACCTGGCGCCCAGGCCGTGCAGCTCGCGCAGCGCCTCGAGCGAGTCGTCGATCGCGTGTCCTCCCTCCACGCCGATCACCGAGGCGATGCGGCCATCCGCAACGATGCGCGCGACGTCGGCCGTCGATAGCGCCAGCTCGAGATGCTCGGGGTAGCGGGCCACGAGGTCGTGGATGAGGCGGATCTGCTCTCGCGCCACGCGGGTCGCCTCGGGCCCCCGGAACTCGACGGGCACGTAGGCGGCCCACACCTGCACGTCGACCCCACCCTCGCGCAGGCGGACCAGGTCGGTATGGCCGTCCTCGCCCCGCCGGTCGAGCCGCGCTCGGCCGAGGTCGCCCCCCCAACGCTCGCGAATGCGCCACGGGAGATCGTTGTGCCCGTCCACCACCACGGCGCGCCGGTGCAGCTCGCGCACGGTCTCGCGGTCGGCGAAGCGGCTCACGCGAAACGGGGCCCGGCGGTGCCGCTCACGCCCCGTGGACATCGATGGCGCGGCTCACGCCGATCGGATCTGGACGGGGTGGTCGGCGCCGGCCGAGGGCTCGGCGGTCGCTCCGTGCTCGATGCGGGAGCCCAGCCAGGCCGCGTAACCCACGGCCGCCGAGGCGAGCAGCCCGACGAGGATCACGAAGTGCCGGAGCCGCCGATCTTCGCGCTCGCGCAGCGACACCACCGCCAGCGCCCCGGCCGTGAACACGGGGATCGCGGCCCACGTGGCCCAGAAACGATGCGTCTGCACCACGCCGGGGCGGACGAAGGTGCGCTCGGCCACGACGTCGGCCGCGGCCAGTCCCGTCAGGTAGGCGGGCGCCACGAACCCCGCGCTGATCACGAGCGCCACGAGCGCCCACAGCTCGAGATCCTGCCGCCCTCGCCACCAGCCGAACAATCCCACCAGGGTCCCGCTGACGCAGAGCACGATGGGGAAGGAATGCGAGACGAGGTGCAGGTACTCCCAGCTCACCGCTTCCCCCCGCCTCGGGTTGACACGCCTCGGTCACTCGCTAGAATACCGGTTCCCAACCAGCCCCCTTCGTCTAGTGGCCTAGGATACCTGGTTCTCAGCCAGGAGACAGGGGTTCGATTCCCCTAGGGGGTACTCGAGGCCGCCGGCTTCTGCTCGGCGGCCTCGTCGCATCCCGCCATCGCCGCCGGCCCTCGGCTCCGGCCGGTCGGCCGCCCGCTTCGGCCCGCTGGTCTCACTGCGGCAATGCGTCGTCTTCGGACCCCGCCGGCCGGGCCAGATCGAGCATCAGCAGGCGCTCCACGCCGAGCTCGTCTTCGGTGCCGGCCACGATGAAATCGACCCCGATGTGGTGCAGCTCGAAGTCCGCCGGGAGCGAGACGTCGCCCAGATAGGCGCCTTCGGGCGACAGCACGCTCCACGAGGCCCGAGTCTCGCCCGGAAGCACGTGGCGGCGCGCCCACAGGTGGTCCGTGTCATCGAGAACGAGCGCGTCGAAGGCCGCCAGGAACGTGGGAAACACCATGGCGTCGTACGCCTCGCGTGCGGCCCTGAGCGCGTCCCCCTCGTCGTAGTTCGCGAGCGCCTCGGCGATCGCGGCGGCGCGCACCTCGCCGGTGACCGGCCTCGGAGGGATGGGGAGGCGCGCGATCCGCCGCAGCGTCCCCTCGGCGGCGTAGGTGCGCACCTCGGCCGCTTCGCCGTGGGTCACGTGCAACTCGGTACCGGCGATCTGCGACAAGGTGCCGGGGTCGTAGGGCACGGTGTAGATGGCGATCGCGTCCATGCCCGGGGACACCTTGACGAAGGACCCGCGCGTCATGGCCGCGGCGACGGTGTCCCGGGGCAGCCCCTCGGCCGAGAAGCGCACCAGCCAGTTGGTGCGTCTCAGCGTGGACCCGTCCTCGGGCGGCTGCATGATGACCTGGGCGATGGTGGCGAGGAGCGATCCGTCGGCGAAGCGCCCGACGTAGTTCGGGAAGGCGCGCTCGCCGGGGGGCTCGAGCCTCAGGTCGCGCACGAACCGCCCGTCCGGCGCCAGCACGGTGAGCCGGCGATTGGGAAGATCCCACACGAAGAGCGAGTCTCCCGCCGAGACATCCATGCGCCGGATGCCGCGGAACTCGCCCGGGCCCTCGCCCTGCCCGCCCGCGGCTGAGGCGAATTCCCCGCGCCGGTCGTAGAAGCGCACCTGGTGGCTCCCCGCGTTGGCCACGGCGATGCGTCCGTCCGACAGGACGCGGGCCCCGGTGACCACGAAGAGCTGGTACTCCTCGGGCCCATCGAGGCGACCGATGGTGACGCGCGGCGTCTCGGCGACCGACCACGCCTCCCCCGGGGCCCACCGCGCCCCCGAGCTGGTCACGATGCGAACGCCGGCCGAATCGGCGACGCTGACGCGCCCGCCGTCCGGCCCCCCTTCCGCGCCTCCGCAGGCCAGGGCGGCGCAGACGGCTCCGCACACGGCCGCCGGGCTGGCCGGGCGGCCTCCTGGCGCCGCCATCAGTAGTCCACCGGGCGCAGGTACCACTCGCCGATCGCCGTGCCGGACAGCATGGCCACGGTCGGCAGGTGCCGCTTCCAATGCGTGCGCTCGAGCCGACCGGTCACGATCTCCACCTTCGCCGCGTCGAATCCGGCCTCCACCAGCCGCGCCGCGGCGTGTCCGCGCAGCAGATGGTGCAGGATGAGGTCCGCCTCCTCGTAAGAGACGCCCAGATCCCCCTCATCGGTTTGCCCGTGGATGAGATCGGCGGTGGCCGGCTTGTCGATGATCCCGGCCGGCACTCCCAGCGCCCGGGCCAACGCCCACACCTGCGTCTTGAACAGGTCGCCCAGCGGGTTGATGGGGGGCGAGTCGTCGGCGTGCCAGGTGAAATAGCCCAACAGACGTTCGGACTTGTTGCCCGTCCCGATGGGCAGGGCGGACAGCTTGAACGCCTGGTCGAAGAGGACGATCATGCGCTGGCGCGCCGCCACGTTGCCCCGCCGGTGGGGGCCCGCGTCGGGCTCGAACGCCTCCAGGTAGCCGTCGACGGCGCCGGTGATCTCGATCGTGCGCGTGTGGATCCCGAGTCGCTCGGCCAGGAGCAGCGCGTGCCGCCGACTGGTCTCGCTCGAGGTCCGGTAGGGGAGCAGGAAGCCGTGCACCGCCTCCGGACCCAGGGCTTCGGCGCACAGCGCGGCGGTCACGGACGAGTCCACGCCGCCCGAGAGCCCCACCACGACGGCGCGGAACCCGCGCCGGCGCGACACCTCGTCGCGCAGGAACTCGACCAGCCACGCGCGCACCAGGTCGGCATCGATGTCGAGCGCCGCCGCATCGTGAGGATCGGGCGCGTGCGCGACCGGCACCTGCGGCGCCGTCCACGATGCGGCGCGCGCCGGCGGCGGGGCGCCGGACCCGGAGGCACGCGGGTTCACGGCTCGCTCCGCGGGTCGGGCGCCTCGGGGCGCGGGCGCGTCACGCGGGCGCCCGGGCTGTTCACCAGCAACCGGGTCCACGAGCGCTCGAGGTCGGCCAGCAGCGGCTCTTCGTTCCGCGCACGCGCGACCTCGTCCAGGTCGAGACGCACCGGGAGGAGCGCCTCGTCCCACAGGGGCCCGGCCGCCAGACGCTCGCCCCGCGGCGAATAGGCGGCCGATCCGCCCGCGAACGCTTTCCCCCCTTCGAAGCCCACCAGGTGCGCGACGGCGACGAACACGCCGTGCTCGGCGGCGATCCCGCTCCCCAGGAGATCCCAGCGGGCGATGTTGGAGGGGACGCCCGCCCCCGGCGGCGCGCCCCGGGCGGGCGAGGCGCTCAGGATCAGGATCAGCTCGGCTCCGTCGAGCGCCGCCAGCGTGCCGGCGATCGAGTGGAACGCCTCCTCGCAGATGAGGAGCGCCGCGCGGCCGCCCCACGGGGCATCGAAGGCGGCGATCCCGGCCGCCGCCTCCACGAACCGCTCCTCCTGGAACACTCCGTAGGTGGGCAGGAACACCTTGCGGTGCACGTGCACGAGGCGCGGGTCGGGCCCGAGGCGCGCGTACAGCGCCGCATTGTAGATGTGCCCCTGGTCGAGCTCGTAGAACCCGATCGCCACGTCGACGGCCCGTCGCGAGACGGAGGCGTATCGCTCGGCCAGCAGCTCGAACAACGCCGTCGCCGACATCGCGTGCTCCCGCACCCCGCCCTCGAGGAAGTAGCCGGTGAGCGCGGTCTCCGGGAACAGCACGATGTCGGGATGCGGCTCCGTCTCGACCGCGCGGGTCATCGTCTCGGCGAACGCATCGAGCGTCGCCTCGAGATCTCCCTTGGACGGCTTGAACTGGGCGATCGTGAGATCGAGGGTGCTGGACAACGCGGCTCCTGTCGGCTCCGGCTGCCAAACGTCCGCGCGCGGCGGGGCGGTGTCAACGCGGCCGGTCCGTCCCGAGCGGCGGCTCCGGTTGCCTCGATTCGCGAGGCCACGTATTGCTTGCCTGCCCCGCGGCCCCGTGGCCGCGGGGTCGCATCGGAAACCGGCGACGGGCGTCCGCCGTAGGGCGGGCGAGCCGTCCCGCGGGCCCACCGCGCAACCGCCGAGGCCATGTCGCCGACCGTCACGCCGATCACCGCCCTGTTCGCCGTCCTGCTCCTCGTGGGGCTGCCGGCGCTCGCCACCATGGACGCGCGGCGGGGCGCGGACTTCGAGGCCGAGGAGGTCCATCGGCGCGCGCTGTACGTCTCGGTGGCGCTGTCCCTTCTCGTGATCGCGCTGCTCACGCTCGGCGTGGCCACCTGGCAGGACGTGGAGCCGGGCGCGCTGGGCTGGCAGGTCGAGGATGCGCGCGCCGGCGTCGCCTGGGGGGCGGCCGCGGCGGTCGCGGGATTGGCCATCGTGTGGGGCGTGACGCTGGGGGCACGGCGGGTCGGTCTGGAGGAGAGCCCCATGGCGCACCTCCTGATGCCCCGCGACGCGCCCGAGAAGTGCGGATTCCTGCTGTTGTCGGGCGTGGCGGCCGTCTGCGAGGAGTACGTTTTCCGGGGCTTCGCCCTGCACACCGTGGCGGCCTGGTCGGGCTCGCCCTGGTTGGCGGCCGTTGCGGTTTCGGCCTCGTTCGGGCTCGCGCACGGATACCAGAAGCTGGCCGGAGTCGTGCGCGCCGGGACGCTGGGCTTTCTATTGGCCGCACCCACGATCTGGACGGGAAGCCTGTTTCCCGCCATCGTCGGGCACTTCTGGATCAACGCCGCGGTCGGCCTGGGGGGGTGGCGATACCTGCTCGCCGACCCCGACGCGGCGGACGAAGAGCCTGCAGACCCCGGCGCGACGCGTGGAGGGGATGGAGGGCAATCGGGATGAGACGCAACCGGTGGTCGATGACGTTCGCGTGTGCGGTACTGCTGGCCCCCGCGGCTCTCTTGGCGCAATCGGAGTCCCCCGTAGAGGTCGGCGGCCTCCTGCGCACGGGCTTCCGCATCGAGCCCGAGTCGTCCGGCGAGGCGGACGGCTTCGACATCTTCGACGCCCGCATCAAGGTCTCGGGGAAGATCGGGATCGTGTTCGACTACTTTCTCCAGACCGACTACGACACGCGCGACAACGTCTTCCGCATCCTCGACGCCAAGGCGACGCTCCCCATCTTCCCGGAGCTGAGCGTCTCCTTCGGACAGTTCCGCCCCCCGTTCGCGCTCGAGGCGCAGACTCCCAAGGGACAGCTGACCTTCCTCGAGCGCGCGCAATCCAGCACCGCGATCGCGCCGGGGCGACAAGTGGGCATCTCGGCCAACGGAGCGGCGCTGGATGGCCGCCTCACCTACGGTGCCGGCCTGTTCAACGGCAACGGACGCACGCTCGAGAACGACGGAAACGACTTCATGTTCGCCAGCCGGGTCCAGTTCAACTCGATCGGGACGATCGCGTTCTACGAGGACCTCGTCGTTCAGGCGGGAGCCTCCATCCTCTACTCCAAGGACACGTCGGCCCCGCTCGGCGCGGGGATGGTGACCGGCGATCCCGCTTCGGTGCCCGAGCTGACCAGCGTGTTCGGCGGCGAGCGGTTCCTCTGGAACGCGGACGTGGTCATCACTTTCCGTGGCTGGTCGCTGACGGGCGAGTATCTGCGAGGCGATTACGACATCGCGCTGCCGGCCGACGTGACCCCCACGCCGGGCGTCGGCGACGAGGCGGATGCATACGGCGGATACGTGGAGCTGGGATACCGGGCGTGGGGCGCCATCGAGCTGGTGACCCGCTACGACGGGTTCAGCCCGGCGGTGGGCGAGAACCGGGACTTCATGGTATTCGGGTTGAACGTGTATCCCGGCTACTACGCCAAGTTCGGGATCCAGTACGCGGCGCCCTTGAGCGGCAGCCCCAACGCGCCGACGCTGGCCGAGAACCAGTTCATCTTCCTGGCCCAGGTCGATTTTTGAGTCGAGTCCTGCGGGATTCGGCGGCACCTTCGGCCCTCGACCATCACGGAATCGTTACAAGGCGGATACCCGCCCGGGGAGTCGGGGGGAGAAGGTGACGTCGGGCCATCCACCCGGGGCTGGCTCCCACCCGTCCAGACGGAATGGCACCGCGATGGCCGGCGCGCAGATCCTCGTCGTCGATGACGAACCCGACATCCTGAGCGTGCTCGTCTTTCACCTGAGCCGCGAAGGGTATCGGGTGTCCACCGCCATCAACGGACCGGGTGCTCTGGCGACGGCCGAGAAGGAGCGGCCCGACCTGATCGTGCTCGACCTGATGATCCCCGGCATGGACGGGTACGAGGTGCTCAAGCGGCTGCGGCGGGATGCGCGCACGGCGGAGATCCCGGTGATGCTGCTGACGGCGCGCCGCGAGGAGGACGAGCGGGTCAGGGGGTTCGAGGTCGGCGCGGACGATTACGTTACCAAGCCGTTCAGCGCGCGCGAGCTGCTCTTGAGGGTCGAGGCGCTGCTGCGCCGGTCGAAGGCCGAGCCGGTTTCCGCGACCCGACGCCTCGCCGTGGGGCCCGTGGAGCTCGATCGAGACGCGCACCGGGCCTTCTCGGATGGAGACGAGATGGCGCTGACCCCTCTGGAGTATCGTCTTCTCGAGGTGCTGCTCGAGCGGAGGGGCCGGGTGCAGACCCGGCGGCAGTTGCTCCAGGCGGTTTGGGACACGAACGCGGCCATCGAGACGCGCACCGTCGACATGCACGTCGCCCGGCTGCGGAGCAAGCTCGGCAGCGCGGCACCCTTGATCGAGACCGTCCGTGGCGTAGGGTATCGGTTCAGAGCGCTCGACAAGTAGCCCCGGGCGGGTCCCCGCCCTTCCCTCTCCGCGGGCCCGCTCGGCGCTCCGCGGTGGCGTCCGGGCCGCCCGGCGGCTCGGGAGCCGAGCCCCCGGCGGCGGGATCTCCTCGCTCTCGGTGGACGGACATCTGACACGAATGGGGACGCGAAGAGGGTGAAACTCGCCCGAAGGTATCTCCTGGCGATCGTGACGCTGTTCGCCGTGGCCTTC
>JBFIOX010000112.1:0-7979 GCA_041610455.1 Gemmatimonadota bacterium | reverse complement strand
GGCCCGTGACCCGCGAGGCCATGCGCGAGACCGCCGGGCTGGAGAACATCAACGTGCTCAGACGGGGCATGCGGCTCTCGATCATGCCGGTCACGGCGAGAGAGTTCGAGATCGTACGCCGCCTGGGCCGCGACGACTCCGGTGCCGGCTCGTGAGGATCCCCGAATAGCCCCGATCGCGTCGGGTATGTATTGACAGCAGCGGACCGGGACGGCCGTTTCGGAGGGTCTTGAGCGGGGCCCGAGACCACGGATCGCGAACCCTCTGCGGAGGCAAAACCCATGTGGATCTTGATCGTGCTGGTCATTCTCATCCTGATCGCCGTCGGGATGTACAACAGCTTGGTTCGGCTCCGCGTGCGCGCCGACGGCGCCTGGGCCGACATCGACGTGCAGCTCAAGCGCCGGTGGGACCTGATTCCTAACCTCGTCGAGACGGTCAAGGGCTACGCGAGCCACGAGCGGGACACCCTGGAGGCGGTGATCGAAGCGCGGAACCGGGCCATGAGCGCGCAAGGGCCGGCCGAGAAGGGCGTGGCCGAGAACCAGCTCACCGGCGCGTTGCGGCAGCTCTTCGCGCTCGCGGAGGCGTACCCGAACCTGCGCGCGGTCGAGAGCTTCACGCAGCTGCAAGGGACCTTGAGCGAGATCGAGACCGCGGTGCAGAACGCTCGCCGGTACTACAACGCGGTCGTGCGCGACTACAACACGAAGACGCAGGTCTTCCCCACCAACATCCTGGCCGGGATGTTCGGTTTCACCCAGCGCGAGTTCTTCGCGCTCGAGGACGAGAGCCAGCGCGAGGGCCCCAAGGTGAGCTTCGACGGGCCCGCCACTTGAGGCACCGGTCTCCTCGGGGACGACCCTCGTCCGGCTTCGCATCGAGCCGACATCCGCACGGCGATCGGGGCGCCCGCGCGCCCGCCCGCCGCCTCGCCGCACGTCTGCGTCACGGCCGGTCGGCCGGCCGGGAGCGTGCGGGGGTGGTCGCGCTGGCGGGGGCGATCGTGGCGTCCTGCCTCTTCGCCGGGTCGGGCGAGGGGCAGGAGGGCCGGTCATGGCAGCTCGAGAGCTTCCACGCCGACATCCAGGTCTACGAGAGCGGTGATATCGAGGTCACCGAGACCATCCGGCCCGCCTTCCGGGGCAGCTACAACGGGATCTACCGCACCATCCCCGTGGAGTACCGCACGCCGCGGGGATTCCGCTACAAGCTGCGGGTGTCGGTACGCGAGGTCACCGACGAGGCCGGCAACGACCTCCGCTACGAGACGAGTCGCGAAGGCGAGAACCTCCAGGTGAAGGTGTGGGTGCCCGGCGCGGCCGACGCGGTCCGCACCGTCGTCATCCGCTACCGGGTACCCAACGCCCTTCGTTTCTTCGACCCCGACGAGGAGCGGGACGGCATCGGGGAGGCGTACGACGAGCTGTATTGGAACGTGACCGGCACGGAATGGCCCGTCCCCATCGGACGGGCCAGCGCCACGGTTCGCCTGCCGGTCGACGTCACCGGCGTGCGGGCCCACGCCTTCACCGGGCCGTACGGGTCGGCCGAGCAGGAGGCGGACGTGGAGGTGGAGGGCTTCCAGGTGCGTTTCGCGACCCGCCGGTCCCTCGGTTTCCGGGAGGGTCTGACGGTGGGCGTGGCGTGGGACGCCGGAGTGGTCGATCGCCCCTCCGCCCTCGACCGGACCACCGGCTTCCTGGCGGCCAACTGGCCCCTGCTGCTCCCCTTCTTCGCGTTCGGCTTCATGTACCGGCGCTGGAACGAGCGCGGCCGGGACCCCGAGATCGGCTCGATCGAGCCCCGTTACGAGCCGCCGGGAGGGCTGACCCCCGGGGAGGTCGGCGTCGTGATCGACAACCGTGCCGACATGCGCGACATCACAGCCACGCTCGTCGACCTCGCGGTGCGCGGGTTCATCACCATCGAAGAGACCAAGGACGAGCGGCTGTTCGGTCTGGTCTCCAACAAGGACTACGTGTTCCACCGCAACCGACCCGGCGAGTCGCCCCCGGGCCCGCACGAGCGGGCCCTGCTGCGCGCGGTGTTCGGGAGCAAGAACCGGGTGGCCCTCTCGGAGCTGAAGAACAAGTTCTATCGCGACCTGCCCGACCTCCGGTCCGGACTGCTCGAGGCGCTCGTCGAGCACGGGGTCTACGAGCAATCGCCCTCCAAGGTCACGGGGAAGTACGTGGGCCTCGGGTTCGCGGTCGGGATGGTCATCTTCTTCGGCGGCGTGACCATCGGGGCCGGATTCGGTCTGGCCCCGCTGGCCGTCACGTTGAGCGCCATCGCCTCGGGACTCGTGATCATCGCCTTCGGCCTGATCATGCCCGCCCGAACGAAACAAGGCGCGAACCTCCTGCGTCAGGTGAAGGGGTTCCAGGAGTTCTTGGAGCGGGTCGAGTCGGATCGGTTCAGACGGATGATCACGGGCCCGGAGATGTTCGAGCGGCTGTTGCCTCATGCCATGGCCCTGGGCGTCGAGGACCAGTGGGCCGCGGCGTTCGCGGACATGTATCGAGAACCTCCGGATTGGTATCGGGGCTCGGATTTCCGCGGCTTCAACACCCGCATGTTCGTGTCCGAGCTCAACCACATGTCGACGCAGACGCACGACGTCATGCGCTCGGCACCGCGCAGCTCCGGTGGATCGAGCTTCTCGGGAGGCGGATTCTCGGGGGGCGGGGGGTTCTCGGGAGGTGGCTTCGGGGGCGGGGGTGGCGGAGCGTTCTGACGCCGGAAGCCCCCGGCCGGGGCGCGCCGCGACGGCGCCACGAGCGCCCACGCGGGCGCTCGCCGTCCTCTTGATACCGCTCCATGGCTGCGCGTCCGATCGGCCCGCCGGGTCGAACGACGGTCGGGCCGACATCCCGTCCGGCGAGGTCGACCTCACCACTTTCCTCGACGATTACGGCCGTCGCTTCGGGGAGCTGAGCCGCGTCGCGAGCGAGGCCGATTGGGCTCTCAACACGCGCATTCGGCCCGGGGACACGACCCTCGCCTCGCGAAGCGAGCGGGCAAGGCTCGAGTTGGCCCGTTTCGTCGGAGATGCGGCCACCGTCCGGCGCGTGCGGGCCGCGCTCGGCCGTTCGGACATCGGCGACCTGGAGCGACGGCAGCTCGAGGCGATGTTGCGCCTGGCGGCGCCCTATCCGGCCACGATCCCCCACGTGGTGGCCCGCCGCGTGGCGCTCGAGAATCGCCAGATCCAGACGCTGTTCGGGTTCGAATTCCGGCTCGCCGGAGAGCCGGTGTCGACGAGCCAGCTCGACCGCATCCTGCGAACGAGCCGCGATGAGCGGTTGCGGCGAGCGGCATGGGAGGCCTCGAAGGAGGTCGGCGTGGCGCTCCGTTCGGGGGTGCTGCCGCTGCGAGACCTCCGGAACCGCACGGTGCGGGAGCTGGGATTCGAGGATTTCGCCGATTTCAAGGTGCGCGGCTACGGCCTCGACCGGGCGGAGCTGCTGGACCTGACGGACCGTCTGATCGACGACGCCTGGCCACTCTACCGCGAGCTGCACACCTGGGCCCGACACGAGCTCGCCGCTCGTTACGATGCTCCGGTGCCGGAATACCTGCCGGCGCACTGGCTTCCCGATCGCTGGGGGTCCGACTGGAGCCCGCTCATCGAGAGCCGCCGGGCTCGGCTCGATGACGCCCTTGCCGATCGTGAACCGGGATGGCTGGTCCGCGAGGCGGAGGCGTTCTACCGCAGCTTGGGGTTCGAGCGCCTGCCCGGGAGTTTTTGGACGCGCTCGTCGCTCTACCCGCTGCCGCCCGGTGCCGGATACAGCAAGAACGACCACGCATCCGCGTGGCACATCGATCTCGAGCGGGACGTGCGTGCCTTGATGAGCGTGGAGGCGGATGCGCGCTGGTACGAGACGACGCACCACGAGCTCGGCCACATTTACTACTACCTGGCGTACGGTCGTTCCGAGGTGCCGGTGGTCTTGCGCGCCGGGGCCAATCGGGCCCTTCACGAAGCCATCGGCAGCCTGCTCGGAATGGCGGCGCTGCAGGACCGTTTCCTAGCCGGACGTGGCCTGCTGCCGGCGTCAGGCCGGCCCGCGCCGGACGTGGAGAGCCTGCTGCGCGAAGCCCTGCGGTTCGTCGTGTTCGTACCCTGGTCGGCGGGCGTCATGACGCGCTACGAGGACGAGCTGTATCGGGGGGAGGTCGGGCCGCACGACATGAACGCGCGCTGGTGGGAGCTGGTGCGCCGATACCAAGGCATCGTGCCGCCCGCCCCGCGCGACGAGACCGCCGCCGACGCCGCCACCAAGACACACCTGACGAACGATCCGGCGGAGTACTACGATTACGCCATCGCGCACGCGATTCTCTTCCAACTGCATGGGCGCATCGCCTCGGAGATCCTGGCTCAGGACCCGCACGATACCGACTACTACGGCTCTCGCGCCGTCGGAGATTTCCTGCGGCCGATGCTCGCGGCCGGGGCCACGCGACCGTGGCAGCGGCTGATCGAGGAGGCCACCGGAAGCCCGCTCGATGGAGACGCCATGGCCGCGTATTTCGCGCCCCTCCTGACGTGGCTGCAAGCCGAGAACCGCGGGCGCCGTCATACGTTGCCCCCGCGACCCGGAGGGTGATGATGATCTCGACCCATCCTCTCCGGCCCGGCGCTCCGGCTCCCACCTTCCGCATCCCATCGGCGCCCGGGACCTTCGTCGATCTCGACGACCACCTTCGGCGCGACAAGATCGTCCTCCTCTTCTATCCGCTCGCGTTCAGCTCGGTGTGCACTTCCGAGCTGTGCACGATCCGCGATCGGTGGGACGCCTTCGAGAGCCTCGGTGGAACGGTGCTGGGCATCTCCGTCGACAGCCCCTTCGTGACTTCGCGCTTCCGTGCCGATCAAGGACTCCCCTTCCCGCTCCTGTCCGACTTCAACAAGGACGTGTCGCGTGCGTACGGGGTCCTCGAGGACGATTCCTACGGGCTCAAGGGCGTCTCGAAGCGCGCCGTATTCGTGATCGGGACGGACGGTCGCATCGCCTGGTCCTGGGTGGCGGAGGACTCGGGTCAGCAGCCGAGCTACGAGCAGATCGAAGCCGCGCTCTCCGCCGCGCCCTGATCCCCCGTCGAGGCGGGGGCGAAACGCGATGGCGAGCGGGCGAAACGCGGTCTCGGGGCGGGTTCAACGGAAAGCGCCCCCCCCTGGATCGGCCCGCAATTCCGGGTCGCGGCGCTGCCACGGGGCGGACCCGACAACGTCCGTCGCCGGAGGCCTCCGGAATGTCCGACGACACCCGCATGTAACCACAACTCGTTCCCGAACAAAGCGTTAAGCACGTTCACCTCCAGCGGTGACACGGCCCGTCCGTCGCGCTCGGTGCCAGCCTCTGGCGTGCCGTTACGCGGCTGGCCCGCCGCAGCGGCCCCCCTCTCGCATCGTGGGGCCGGCACGTCCCGATTCCGGCCCGCCGCCGGCTCGCGCGAGGCTGGTCGAGGCGGGGCGGCTTCGCCGTTGGCGCCGAGATCGAACGGGCCTGCAATGAACGAGCTCCAGACGCTGAGCGCGCTCTATCATGCCACCTGCCGCATCGGGTTGAGCGACGAGCTGGATGACCTGCTTTCCGTCGTGCTCGAGCAGGCCCAGGAGCTCATCCGCTTCGACCATGGCGCGCTGCTGCTGTACGAGCCCGACACGGGGGCGTTGCGGGTGCGCCAGGTACTCGGCTACGGCGATCGGCGAGACGAGTTGGGGGAGCTCGCCCTCTCGCGGGGCCTCGGCTTGTGCGGCTGGGCGGCCGAGCACCGCCAGGCCGTCCGGGTGAGCGATGTGACACAGGACCCGCGTTACGTATCGGGGCTCCCCGACTGCCGCTCGAACCTGGTCGTTCCCCTGCTCGTGGCCAATCAGGTCGCGGGCGTGTTCAACGTCGAGTCTTCCCGGGTCGATGCGTTCACGGAGACGGACGAGAAGCTCCTGACCGTGCTGGGCGCGCAGGCCGGGCTGGCGATCCTCGCGGCCCGCGCCCGGGATCGACTGGAGCAGCGGATCGACCAGCTCAACGCCCTGTACCGGATCAGCCAGCTCGCCAGCGACCAGGGAGATCTGGGGTCCACGCTCTCGGCCATTCTGGGCGTCACGGAGGAGCTCGTCCCGGAGGGCCACGTCGCCGTGCTCCTCCTGGAGGAGGCCAGCCGTTCGCTCGGGGTGCGGGCGTCACGGGGCTATTTGGCGGGCGTGGAGGCGCTTCGGATACCGGTCGGTCGCGGCGTCACCGGTCGCTGCGCCCAGACGGGCGAGGTCCAGATCGCGAACGACGTCAGCGCGGTGGCGGACTACATCGAGGGCGTGCCGGGGGCCCGTAGCGAGATCGCCATCCCCCTCAAGGTGGATGGCCGCGTGATCGGGGTCCTCAACGCCGAGTCCAAGACGCCCGCCGCCTACACGGAAGACCACGTCCGACCCCTCACGGTGGTGGCGCAGCAGGCGGCGGTGGTGATTCGAGCGGCCCAGCTGAACGAGGACATGCGCCGTCTGGCCGTGACCGATCCGCTCACCGGACTGCACAACCGACGTTTTTTCGTCGAAAAGCTGGAAGAGCACGTGCGTCGAGCGCAGCGCTACGCCGAGAACCTCGTGCTCGTGCTGCTCGATTGCGATCACCTCAAGTACATCAACGACGCGCACGGCCACCTGTCGGGCGACCGCGCCCTGCAGGCCCTGGCGGACGTGATGAAGATCACCCTGCGCGACACCGACGTCCTGGCGCGCCTGGGGGGCGATGAGTTCGGCGCGCTGCTCGTCGAGGCCGATCACGACCACGGCCGACAGGTCATCGAGCGCCTGCACCGGACCCTCGCGGGCCTCCGGCTTACCTCGGACGGGGGCGGCGAGATCAACCTCGCCGTCTCGGCCGGGATGGCCACCTTCCCCGACTCGGCGGCCGACGTGAAGTCGCTGATGCGGGGGGCCGACATCGCCCTGTACCGGGCCAAGCGCGAGGGCCGGAGCGCCCGGGTGCCCGCGTCCGGACGCCCGGAGCGCATCGCCGATCCCCCGGCCGACAGGGAGGGCGGCGGGCCCGAGCCGCCGGTCGGCGAGGGCGAGCGGCCGCACCGCTCCGGGAACGCCTGACCGCCCGGGGTCATTGACATTTGCGCGGCTGGGCCCGCCCGGCGAGGTTTGCGTCGCGTTCCGCGCTCGCAGTCGCGTCCAGGAGAGTCCATGTCGAGCAGATTGTCGCAGATGCAGTGCGTGCCCTGCCGCGGAGGGGTCCCCCCCCTGGAGGGCGAGGAGCTGAGACGGCTGGCGCATGAGCTCAACCAGGGCTGGCGGGCGGTGGACGAACACCACCTCGAGAAGGAATACACCTTCCCGGACTTCGCCGAGGCGCTCGCCTTCGTCAACCGCGTGGGCGCGCTGGCCGAGGAGCAGGATCACCACCCCGACTTGTTTCTCGCCTGGGGACGCGTGGTGGTCCGCATCTGGACCCACAAGATCGACGGCCTGACGGAGTCCGATTTCGTGTTCGCAGCCAAGACCGAAGCGCGGTACGGCTGAGGCGGTGACCGTTTCCGGAAGAGAATCCCCGGCCGCCCTGCCCGACCCACGGGGCTCGGGACGCCGCATCGGCGCCTACCGGGGCTCCGAGCCGGGTCCGCTTCTCCTCTGTATCTCCGGCCTGCACGGCAACGAGCCGGCGGGACCGCTGGCCCTGGAGCGGGTGCTCGCGGGCCTCGAAGCCGGTGGCTATCGCCTCCGGGGAGACCTCGTCGGCTTGCGAGGCAACCTCTCCGCTGCGGCCCGGGGCCAGCGCTTCATCGACGAGGATCTGAATCGCGTTTGGCAGCCCAAGCGCGTCGCGGCGATTCTCGCATCCGTCCGGGCAGAGGATGCCGCGCGACGGGACCAGGCCGAGGAAGGCGCCGGCCGCACGCCGGCCCCGGCCCCTGGCACCCTCCCCATGGTCGGGAGCGCGGAGCTCGGCGAGCAGCGC
>JBFIOX010000111.1:0-7988 GCA_041610455.1 Gemmatimonadota bacterium | reverse complement strand
TCGGGGCCCTCATGCCGGCTTGCGTGCGCGCACGAAGGCCGACATGAACCGGCCGGCCGCCGCCTCCGCGATCTCGCGCGCGTCGGGGCCGAGACTGGAGACGA
The DNA here is from genome assembly GCA_041610455.1 of Gemmatimonadota bacterium. Classification (GTDB taxonomy): domain Bacteria; phylum Gemmatimonadota; class Gemmatimonadetes; order Palauibacterales; family Palauibacteraceae; genus Palauibacter. The sequence continues at coordinate 7,884 of JBFIOX010000111.1, read as the reverse complement.
GTTGCTGCGCGTCCTCGCGGCCGTACACGCGCGTCGGCTCGATGTCGATGTCCTCGAAGCCGGCCTCGGCCAGATAGCGCGCGTATTGGCCTTCCTCCAACGCCCCCGCGACGCAGCCCATCCAAAGCTCCACGCTGGCGCGGATTCGCGGATCCACCTCCCCCCTCACCACGATATCGGAGACCGCCAGGCGACCGCCGGGACGAAGCACCCGATACGCCTCGGCCAGCACACTCGGCTTGTCCGCCGACAGATTGATCACGCAGTTGGAGATGATGACGTCGACGCTCTCGTCCGGAAGCGGAATGTCCTCGATCTCGCCCTTCAAGAACTCGGCGTTCTCGACACCCGCGTCCCGCTGGTTGCGGCGCGCCAGCTCGAGCATCTCCTCGGTCATGTCGAGTCCGTAGGCGCGACCGGTCGGGCCGACGCGGCGCGCCGACAACAGCACGTCGATGCCACCGCCCGAGCCGAGGTCCAGAACGGTCTGACCAGGCGCGAGGTCGGCGAGCGCCGTCGGGTTGCCGCAGCCCAGAGACGCCAGCACGGCCGCCTCCGGCAGCCCCTCCGTCTCGTGGCCGGCGTACAGGTCGCGCGTGACCGGATCCCCGCCCGCCGGGGCGCCGCACCCGCAACCCGACCCGACCGCTTCGTGACCGGCGGGCCCGGGAGCGCACGAGGCGCGCGCGCCCGCAGCCGCGTCCTTGGCGGCCTGCCCGTACTTTTCCCGCACCGACGACTTCAGCCTCTCGGCAGACCGCTCCATCGCTCGCTCCTTCCGCGCAAGAAAGTCCCCAAGGTCAATCCGCTTCCGGCTCCTCGCGAATCCGCTGCCACAGGGTGCGGTGCCGCCGCCCGATGAACGACCCCATGACCACGGCCGCCACCGCCGTCGCGCCCATCACGCCCCACCAGGGCACGGCCTCCCCGCGCGGGTCCACCGCGGTGATCGTCAGCACCGCGGCGAAGAACGCGAACAGGCACGCGAAGAACGCCAGGAACCAGAACGCGGGATGCAGCTCGACGAACCGGGCCACCTGGGTGACGCCGACTCCGATGAGGAGAAAGGCCAAGAGGTGCACCCCGTTGTACGCCAAGACCGCTCCCGGCGAGATGGTGCCGAGGGGGCCGGGATCGGCCACCAGGCCACGTCCCAGCATCCCCGGCGTGTGGAAGAGGGGTCGTCCGAGGGCCAGGTCGAGCGTCGCCACGACCAAGACCACGGCCGCGTAGCCCAGCAGTCCGACGAACATCCCCTCCGACATCGAATAGGTTCTCGACTCGCTCATGGTGCCTCCGATCGTCGAGCCCGTCCTTCGTTCCGCCCGTCGATGGGTGACACCTGCGGGGAGCGTACCTGTGCGATCCCCGGCGCCGGGGTGCGGCTCGCGAGCCACGCAGCGGCCCTCGGTGCCCCGGACACCCGGCCGACCCCGCGGCACGCCGGGGACAGGTTGTCCCGGTGCCGCGCCATCCTCTGGGGAGCAATGTCACTCGTTCCTTCCCGCTCCTGTCGCCCGGCTCCGCGCGTTCGATCGCCGCGCGCGCCGCGCCCCGTCTCCCGACCCGTTCCCCATCGCTAACGCGGGGGGCGCGCGGGGCGTGAAATCGGGGGCCGGGACGTGGGGCTCAGAACGGGGCATCCGTTCCCAGGCCGAGTCGCTCGGCGCCGGCCAGCGCCGCTTCGCCCATGGCCACATCCTGGGCGGCGTTTCCCACCGACTTGAAGACGCTGATCTCGAACCCGCCCCGTCCGGCCGGCGCGCGCCCCAGCACGATCTCACCCAGCTCGGCGTCGACGATCTCGGGGCCCCAGGCGCCGGCCTCGCACGGGATGATCAGATCGCCCGCCTCCTCCCAGATCGCTTCTCGGTGGTCGACCACGACGCGGGCGCGACCGAGCGCGACCTCGTCGAGCTCGCGCATGTCGGGCCGATACGCGCCGACCGCGTTCACGTGGGCCCCGCGCTCGAGCTTCTCACCCGGGAAGAGCGGCGATCGGCTCGTGGTCGCGGTCACCACGAGGCCGGCGCCGGCGAGCGCCGCCTCGGGGTCTTCGCAGGCGCGCACGACGGGAGAACGCCCTCCGCCCCGCCCCGAGGTCGCGAGGGGGGGCGGTCCGTCGTCCCTCAGCGCGGCGGCGAGCCGCGCCGCGGATGTTCCCGAGGCGGAGAGGACGCGGATCTCCCTCAGCTGCCTGGTCGCCCACAACAGCTCGATGTGGGCCTTCGCCTGGGCGCCCGCGCCGAATACCGTGAGCACTTCGGCCGCCGGGTCGGCCAGCAGCTCGGTCGCGAGGGCGCTGCCCGCCGCGGTCCGAATCGCGGTGAGGCGCGTGCCGTCCAGGAGCGCCTTGGGCCGCCCGGTAGCGGCATCGAGCAGGAGCACCGCGCCCTGGACGGTCGGCTCGCCGAGGCTCGGGTTGCGGGGGAATACCGAGACGATCTTCGCGCCGAGCGCCGCCGACTCGCCCAGGAAAGCGGGCATGAGGAGCGTGGCGCCCCGCGCGCTCTCCAGCTGCCCGCGCACGGGGACGCGCGCCGCCCCGCTCGAGAGCTGCCCGAAGGCGGTGCGCATGGCCTCGAGGGCCGCGTCCGGCGTGAGCGACCGATCGAGATCGGCCGCCGAGAGGATGCGGATTGCCATTCCCGATCTTGTCGCCGGCTTCGCGAACCGCGCCAGAGCTCGTCGCTGGCCGGGGGACCGCGTCGAACGTCTCCTTCCAGGCCCGGAGGTGGACGGCCGCGGTGTCGTTCAGGACCCCGTCGAGGTCGAAGACGACCGCGTCGAACGATTTGGGTTCTCCTGACACGCTGGCAGCTACGGGCACGGCCATAGTAGCTTGATGGCAGAGCTGCCTGCGGAGGTTCGAGTCATGGCCTGGAACTCGCAGCCGATTCCCGGCGCGAGGTGGCGCTGGCACCACTTCGAGGACAGAGTCGTCGATGTCCTGCGGGGTGAGGGCGGGGCCGAGCTCCGCGGCAAGCTGGCCCACCGTCTGCGGGTCACGAAGCAACTGCCCAACCTCCTGATGCTCCTCGACAGATACGAGGAGTTCGTCCCCCTGCGAGACGCGCTGCGGTCGGCGGAGGCCCGGGTCGGGCCGGATGGGCACAACCCCTTCAGGCAGCAGCCGGCCGATCTGCTCTTCGCCCTGGGCATCTGGACGCTGCACCACGAGCAGGACGCCCAGCCCGAGCGGCAGCTGGAGCTGGCGGAGGAGCTACGGGCCATCGGCAAGGTCAACATGGCCCGCCGGCTGCTGCGAACCATCGACCGGCAGCGCTGCATGGCGTTCTTCCCGAGATACCGGCGGGAGCTCGCGATGAGTACCTGCTTCGCATCGGACCTGCCGCCGGGACCGCGTCTGGACGAGGCCTGGAACCTGCTTCATCTGGACCCGAGCTGGCCGGGCAGCCTCGAGGACATCCGGCCCGGCCGGGAGCCGGACCTCATGAGACAGGACTACGAGACCCTGCGCCGGGCGGGCACGATCCTCAAGCGCAAGTGGGACTACGAGCGCAGGAAAGAGGACCTCGAGCACGCCGTGACCCACTACCGGGTGGCGAAGCTGCTGGCGGCCAAGGACAAGGACAAGGACGTCCGGCGCGACGTCGAGATCAGCAGCGGCGCCGAGGCGAGCTTCCAGCTCGACCTGCTGACGGTGTTGGACCGCGACCACGAGCAGGCGGGAAAGCGGGCGTTCACCGCGTTCAAGCTGCGCCGGGAGCTGCTCGAGAAAGATCCGATGGAAGGTTCGCTCGGCGGGCTCGAGCCGAGTCGCCGCAACTACCGGCGGCTGATCAACCTCGCCCAGCTCCACTTCGGCATCCATGGCCAGCTTCGCCGCCACGAGGACGGCGCCGTGCGGTTAGAAGGTGTACGAGCCGAAGACCTCGAGGAGGCGCGCGCGTCGAATCACCTCGAGGAGGCGAAGGAGTGCCTGCGCGGGGCGAAGCGGATGCACAAGGACACCGGGGTGATCCCCCGCTGGCTAAGGGACCAGAAGGTGAGGGAGCTGGCAGAGCGCGCGGAGGTCCTCCGGGTCGATCCGACCGAGCTCCAGGAGTTCCTGGACGTCTCGAAGGCCCACGTGGTCAACGCGCTCTCCGCGGGCAAGGTGGGACTCGCCCTCTCGGGTGGCGGCTTCCGGGCCTCCTTCTTCCACCTCGGGGTGCTGGCGCGGCTGGCGGAGCGGGATCTGCTGCGCCACGTCGAGGTGGTCTCGTGCGTCTCCGGCGGCTCGATCGTCGGCGCCCACTATTACCTGTTGCTCCGCAAGCTCCTGCAGAGCAAGAAGGACGAAGAAATCGGCCAGGACGACTACCTCGAGCTCGTCCGTACGCTGATACATCAGTTCCTCCGGGGGGTGAAGAAGAACATCCGGATGCGGCTTCTGGCCAACCCGCTGGCCAACCTGCGGATGCTGTTTCCGGGCTACTCGCGCGCCGACCGCGCCGGCGAGCTCTTCGAGCGCTGTCTGTACGGCCAGGTCGATGACGAGTACCGGGAGGGCAATCGCCTGGTGTCGCACATGACCATCCAGCCGCCGAACATGGAGGGCTTCAACCCGACCCTTCTCAACTGGTTCCGCGATAACAAGGTGCCGATCCTGATCCTCAACGCCACCTCGCTCAACACCGGCCACAACTGGCAGTTCGCCGCGCATTGGATGGGCGAGTCCCCGGCCTCGATCGACGCCCACGTCGACGCCAACAAGCGGCTTCGCCGGATCCACCAGAGCGTGGCCCCGCCTCCCCACCACGAGATGCGGCTCGGCCGGGCGGTCGCCACCTCGGCCTGCGTACCCGGCCTCTTCGACCCCTCGAGCCTCAAGCGGCTGTACGAGGGTCCTCGGCAGAAGATCGTGGTCCGGCTGGTCGACGGCGGAGTCTTCGACAACCAGGGGGTCGCGAGCCTACTCGAGCAGGAGTGCCGGATCTTCGTGGTGAGCGACGCCAGCGGGCAGATGAGCTTCCTCAACCAGCCGAGCGGCGGATCGCTGGGCGTGCCGCTCCGCTCGAACTCGATCCTGATGGAGCGTATCCGCCAGACCCAGTACCGCGACCTCGCGGTGCGCAAGCGCAGCGGTCAGCTGCGCAGCATGATCTTCGTGCACCTCAAGAAAGAGCTCCGCGGCGACCCGATCAACTGGGTCGGGTGCGATGACCCCAGGAAGCCGGAGGAGGAGCGGTGCCGGTCGAGCCCAATGACCAGCTACGGGATCGACAAGGAGCTGCAGCACAGGCTGGCCGGCTACCGCACCGATCTGGACAGCTTCTGCGACGCGGAGGCTTACGCCCTCATGTACAGCGGCTACCGGATGATCCACGGGGAGCTCGACAAGCTCGAGAGCGATCCCGATCGCTCGAAGGAGGCGCTCGTTCGGCTGCTGGATTCGTCCGTCGAGAAGCCCCACCCGTGGGCGTTCCTGTGCATCAAGGAGCTGATGGAGGGCAAGAAGACCGACCCGCGCTACGCGTCCTTCGAGGAGATCCTCGAGGTGGCGAACCAGCGTGTGTTCAAGATCTGGCGGCTCTGGGGACTCTGGGGAAAGCGCAGGCTGCGAGGCCTCCTGGGACGCGAAAAGCGCGCCCCGCGCCCGCGATCGAACGCGACCTTGGTGCGCGCCCTCCTGGCCATGGTCCTGATCGCCGGTCTCTATGACCTGTGGATGGCAGTCGGGGGCCGCGCCGGCGTTCAAAATCTCGTCGCCTCGATCGCGGCCCTCCTCGGTCCGGGCCTCGGCAAGGCGATGGGCTACCTGGCCGTATCGCTGCCGGTCCTCGTGGTCATCGCCCTGGTCGCGCCCACGTCGTTGTTCGGCCATGTGGGCAAGTTCGTGCAGATGGCCGTGCTGGGGAGTGTCGGCATGGTCATCTCCTGGCTCCACCTCACGCTCTTCGACCCGGTCTACAAGTGGTACGGTAGGCGAAGGCCGGACCAGATCACCAGGGAGGAGCTGGAGTACGTGGCCAACGTCCACGGAGTGCCTTCGTCCGAGCTCCGCGACGCAGCCGCGAAACGATCGCCCAGGCTCGAGCCGGTCGCCGCCGAGCTGGGCATCTCGCGCCGGGCGCTGTACGCGATGTGCAGTTGAGGCCGCAGCGGCGACGGCCGCTTCGGCGGTCGCGCGGCCCGTCCATCGTCATCGGGCCCGAGGGCCGGGTGGTGGCGGAGTCGACCGACGTCCTCACGCTCGCCCGGCTGGAGCGGCGCCGCGTGCGGCGCGCGCGACACCGCCATCCCGGGTACTTGGCCTCCCCGGCCGCCCTCTACGCCGAGGGCTGGGGACGGGTCGCCGCGGCGGCCGTGGACGCGCGCCCGCCCGGGTAGGCCGGCTCGGCCTCCGGGTCTTCCGCTCCCGTCCCGCGACGCGGCTTCGCGCGCGATGGCTCGCGGCCCGCCTCGGAGCGCGCGGCGACATTCCCCTTCGGCGCCACCGCGCTACGGGCCGGCCGCGGCGCGGGCCCCTCCACCGGCAGCGCCGCCGGGGACACCTCCCCGATTCGGCGCACGTCGATGCGGACCTTCCCGTTCTCGTCCTCCTCCAGGATGTCCGCGAACCGGGCTCCCCACAGGACTTCGTCGGCGACGTAGGAGGTGCGGCTCCGCACGACCTCGAAATACGTCTCCGGAGTCACGGCCACCTGGACGAGGAACTCCGCGTGCGCCTCGCGCAGCCGGTCTTCGTCCCAACCGTGCAGCGGGCTTCCCGGCCCGATGGGGTGTACCACCGTCCAATGCAGCGGAAAGAACGTGACGTGCCGTCGCTCCAGCTCGAGGTTCTCGAAGCGTCGGCGCCGCCGCGTGCGGGTCCCCTCGAGCCACGAGAAGGTGACGCGGACCGAGGCGTCGACGATCTCGCTCCGACCCGCGTTGGCGAGCCTGAACATGAAGCCCAGCCCCCCCCGGTAGGGGGCCACCACGGCCCGCGGACTGAAGCGGACCTCGGCGGTGGGGCGCGCCATGCGCGCGAACAGGAGCGCGGTGACGATGGCGAATCCCGCCAGACCCACCAGCGCCTCCGCCGCCACCAGCACGTTGGCACCGACGGAAGCCGGCGCGAGCGGCCCGTAATCCAGCGTCGTCATGGTATGGACGCTGAACAGGAGCGCGTCCACGAGATCGGCGCCGGCCAGGGGCCGACCCGTGCCGTTGGCCGTCCAGGCGCCCGCGCCCAGGCCGATGTAGGCGAGCGCGAAGAGAAAGTTCACGGCGATGTACGAACCGAGCATCACCGCGTAGAAGCGACCCCAGGAGATGGTGAGGAGCCGCTCGTAGACCGGTACCGAGCGAAAGAGGGGCAGGCCTCCCCGCCTCGCGTTGAACGTCCCGTCCCGGTTCAGCAGACGAAGCCGGGCGTCGCGGGCCACCTTGGGCCCGAACCCGAGGTCGCGGATCTCGTCTCGATCGGATGCGGCGAAGGGGTCGTATCTCGAGGCCAACCGTTCACATCCCGGGTCTCGCGGTTGAGCTGCGGCAGCGTCCGCTCGCTGCCCGATTAACGGCGCGCGACCGCGGGACGTCTGCGTGTTGTCGACGTACTTGAGAACGGACCTGTCGGCTCGGCGTGAATCGGTGTCGAGACGCGGTACGGGAGAGGGGGAACCGATGTCCAGGAAGATGACGATGACCCTGGCGATCGCGGTGCTGCTCGGCGGCGCGGCGCCCGCATGGGGGCAGGACGCTCAACGCGACCGCCGCGCGCGGGCCGATCGGATCCACGATCGCGTCGAGCGCCGGCAAGCGGCACGGGATCGACGCGAGGACGTGCGCGACCGGCGCGAGGACATCCGCGACCGGCGCGAGGACCTCCGCGACCGGCGCGAGGACCTCCGCGACCGACGCGAGGACATCCGCGACCGACGCGAGGACATCCGC
>JBFIOX010000110.1:0-8044 GCA_041610455.1 Gemmatimonadota bacterium | reverse complement strand
AGGTAGGCGGCGGGCTCGAAGTCGCTCGACGCGTCGAACGAGACGAACAGGGTGTCGCCCCGGAACGAGCCCGATGCGGGTCCGTGATCGTAGATGTCGAAGTAGATCTTGTCTCCCTCGATCGAGTACGATCCGAAGACCGTATGGAAGAGGGATTGCACGCCGACGCGCCCCGCACCGTCGAGCACGAAGCGATCGTGCTTTTCCGGCACCCCCTCAGTGCCCAATCGCTCGTAGATCGCGCCCGTGCCCAGAGCCGGCCACCAGCCGGGGCGCTCGGCCTCGATGGCGAAAATCACCGGCGACCCCTGGAGCCCGGTCGCCTCCGCCGTGACACTGAGGCCGCCCGGGGTCCATGGCGTGAAGGCCACGCCCAACCTGCCGTCGTCCGCAGTGGACCGCTGCAAGGTTTGATACATCTGGCCGACGCCGTGAAAGAACCCCACCCCCGAGCCGACCTGCCACCGGACCTCCACCCCCCCGACGCCCCTTCCGGTGGCATCCAGCACGCGGATCATGAACGGCCGGGTCAACCGGCTACCGGCCACGCCGGTCTGACCATCGCCCTCCGCGATGGCGATCGCGGTCGCAAGCCTCGCGGGCGGCGGTGCCAGGGCGTCGTCACCGCAGCCGAGGACCGCGAGCCCCGTCAGGGCGATCAACCCACCCGCCGTTACTGCACCGATTCTGCTCATCGTCTTCACCGCCTCAAAGTCGGGTTTCGATGGTGGTCATGGCTCGCGGGGACGTAGACGCCGGCCCTCGCATTCGTGCGCGGCCATGAGTGCTTCGGGAGGTTTACGACAAAAGGCGGGCAAATGGCTCATCGGGTGGAACCGGCCGAGCGGAATGCGGCCGGGCAGGGTCATTCCCCTATGCGGGTGGAATCCCCGCGGATACCATGTCCGGGCCGCGGGGGCGGAGTCCGGCACGACGTCCGGATAGGCTTCAGACAGCGGGAAGTCGCCGCATTCCTCGCTCGCGCACCAGGCCCGCGGGCACGGCGAGCCAGAAGAGGAGAATGCCGCGAAACACCGTGCCAGCCGGCTTCGTATTCGACTTCGCGATCGGGCGCCCGTCGACTCCTGTCGCTTCCCCGGAGGGGATGGAGGGGATATGAGGGTGCGTCCCGGGGCGGATCCTTGCGGTCGGCCGAGAGCCTATCCAGGTTCGGCCGGCCCGAGGGGGATCGAACTTTCGCGTCACGAGGTGGTCGATGGCTGATCCGGGTGCGGGCGACGAGGTCTACTCCATGGGCGATCTGGAGACGGATCTCAAGAAGTCGCGTGGGGCGCGACGCGCCCCTTGGTTCTTGGTCGGCCTGGTGCTCGGTATCGCCGGGACCATCGCCGTTCCCCGCTACCTCGGCCCCTACCTTCCGGAGGCGTTGCGCGGAAACCGCGAGATCCTGAGCGGTCCGGTGCTCGGCGAGGAGCGCGATGGCAACCGACTGCTTCTCACGATCGACACCGAACCGGGTGCCCTCATCGCGAGCTTCTCCCGGCGTGTGAACGAGATCGCCCTGCTGGTCGAAGTGGGCGACGAGGTCACCATCGCGGTCCCGGACTACGAGCCGTTCGTCGAGAATCCCGACTTCGAGGGAGTGAAGAAGCGGGCCGGGCGGGCCGCGGCCGGCCAACCGGCTCGTCCCGACTCCGCCCTTCGCGCCGGAACCCCACCGGCGGGGACCGAGTCAGGTGGCCCGGGGGTGGCGGACAGCCTGCCGTCGACGCCGCCCGACACGGGCGCGGTGCGACGACCGGCCGGACCCGACAGCGCGGGGGTGCCTGGAGGGCGCTAGCCGCGCCCGGCTACCGGCTCTCGTATACCGAGGTCGTGCCGTCTCGCCCGATGAGGATCACGTCGTAGGGGTCCTTGCGGCCGTCCATCTCCATGCCGGGCGAGCCGATCGGCATCCCGGGAACGGCCAGCCCCTTGGCGGCCGGCTTCTCGTCCAGGAAGCGGGCGATCGCATCCGGCGGGATGTGCCCCTCGAACACGTAGTCGCCCACCACGGCCGTGTGGCAGGACTGGAGCTGGATCGGTACGCCGGCGTCCGCCTTCACCGCGGCCATCTGCTCGGTGTCGTGAACTTCGATTCGGAAGCCTGCAGCCCGCATGTGGTCGACCCAATTCGCGCAGCACCCGCAGGTGGGTGACTTGTAGACCTTGACCGTCACCGAGCGGGCGTCCGCCGAGGCGAGGGACATCGTCTCCTCGGCCGCGGCCTCGCGCGGCGCCGAGTCCGGCGCGCACGCCGCCCACAGGACGCACAACGCGGCGGCTGGAACGAGGCGCGACAGCGTTCGCGTGGCTGCCATCAAAGCTCTCCTGAAGAAGAAGTCACGGGCCGGAGCGGTGCCGCCGCGGCCCCTCGTCTCGGGCGTCGTCACCCGCAAAGTTACCCCAGCGGGAACAACCATGATACTCGGGAACGGGGCGGTCGGGTCCGAGCCCCGACCTCGACCGACCGAGCAGCGGAAGATACGATGCCGGGATTCGACGTGGGGAGCTTCGACTTCGACGCGTGGTGGCGGGCGGTGCGCGATTTCGTCGGGCCGCACCTCCGGCCGAGCCTGGGGATCATCGCGCTCGCCGCTCTGGTGTACTGGATCGCGCGGGCCCTGTTCGGCCGCATCCGGATCCGCGTGTCGCGCACCGCGACCGAGCTCGACGATCACGTGGTGCGGCTGCTCCAACAGTCGCTTTCCATCTCGGCCGTGGCCTGGGCCGTCTGGCGACTCCTCGGCGAATGGGAGCTGGCCAGGGCCGCCGACGTGGCCATGGCGATCTGGATCGGGCTCCTCTTCATCCCCCTGAGTCGTTTCTCCGGCCACGTGCTCGAGGTCGTCGAGACGCACCTCATGCGAAAGAGCGACACGGCGGTCGACCGGACCGCGCTGCCGCTGATCAACGCCGTCCTCCGCTTCCTGGTGCTCGCCCTGGGCGTGATCCTCGCGCTCGATCACCTGGGATTGAACATCGCGCCGCTCCTGGCGGGCGCGGGCGTGCTGGGACTGGCGCTCTCGCTGGCGGCCAAGGACACGCTGTCGAATCTCATCGCCGGCGTTCTCCTCATCATCGACCGGCCGTTCCAGGTGGGGGACCGCATCGAGCTGTGGACGACGCCGCAGGAGACAGGCACGTGGGGAGACGTGATCGAGATCGGCCTGCGCGCCACGAAGATCCGCAATCCCGACAACCTCGTGATCGTCGTTCCCAACAACGAGATCATGCGGCGAGACATCGTCAACTACACCATGTCGGGGTCGCACATCCGCCTCCGCATCCCCTTCTCGGTGGCGTACGACGCCGATATCGAGCGCGCGAAGAGCATCCTTCTCGACGTCGCGGGGGACACTACGGGGGTGCTGGCCGAGCCCCCGCCGGTCGCCATCGTGCGCGGCTTCGGGCCCTCGGAAGTGAACCTTCAGCTCCGCGTGTGGATACAAGATGCTCGGGCGCGGCGGGCGATCGCCGACGAGATCACCGAGCGCGTCCTGCTGGCCTTCGAGGAGGCCGGCGTGGAGATCCCCTATCCCAAGCGAGAGGTGTATTTGAAGACGACGGGCGAGGTCGATGTCGTCGAGTGACCGGCGGGGTTGGCCGTCGGTGTGCCGCCGAGGGTCGATCCTCATCGCCGCCGCGGCGGTCGCCGGCCTGGGTGCCTCGAGACTCGAGGGCCAGGATCCCGGTGTGTTCGCGGCCCAGCCGGAGATGTTCGTCAACGTCACGGTCATCGACGGGCGGGGCGGCGCCCCCCGGCCCGAGACCGCCATCCTGGTCTGGGGCGGCCGCATCCGGGCCATCGGCCCCCGCTCCCAGATCGTGGTGCCCCAGGGCACGACGGTCGTCGACCTGGCGGGGTCGTGGGTGGTGCCGGGCTTCATCAACGCTCACGCCATGCCGCGGGATTCGGCCGACCTGGCCGACATGCTGGCCAGCGGGATCGTGGCGGTGCGCGAGGCCGCCATGCCGCTGGCCCTGTTCCAGAGGCGCGGCCGCGAGCCGTTCGGGGCGGAGCCGCGGCCTGCCGTGTTCGTCGGCGGCCCGGTGCTGGATGCCGGCTCGGGGGCCTCTGGCGTGATCATCGGGAGCGAGGCCGAAGCGGTGGAGGCGGTGCGGGGGCAGGTGTCGGACGGGGCAGAGTTCATCTCTATCTCGCCGGCCCTGCCCCGCGAATGGATCGTCGCGGTGGCCCGCGCCGCGCGGCGCCTCGACACGCCGGTGTGGGTGGACCGGAGCGGTCCGGGCTGGCTCCTGGCGCTGCGCGCGGGCGTCGACGCCGCCAGCCGCCTCGTGTCGGGCGACCCGGCGCTCCTGCCCGAGGCCGAGCGGGCGGCCTACGAGGCGGAGCGTGCCGCCTACCCGGAGCTCTCGGCCGCGGCCTGGCTCTCTCGTCTCGACCCGGAGGGTCCCGATGTGGAGCGCGCGATCGGCGCCCTGTTGGCGCGCGACGCCTCGGTGGTTCCGCTGCTCGCGGCCGCCGAGGCGCCGCTGGCCTGCGTGTCGGGCGGTGCGAATTGCGGAGGGTGGAGCGAGGCGGCTCGAGCGCGGCTGCGCGACGCATGGCCCAACGCCGAGAAGCTGGTGCGCCGGCTGAACGCCGAGGGCGTCCGACTGCTGGTAGGCTCCGACGCGCCCGTCTCGGTGTCGTCGGGCCGCGGCTTCCACCGCGAGCTCGAGTTGCTCGTCGCGGCCGGCCTTCCGGCGCGCGACGTCCTCGGCATGGCCACGCGCAACGGAGCCATCGCCCTCGGTCGCCTGCACGAGCGGGGAACGCTGGAAGTCGGCAAGCGAGCCGATTTCCTCGTCCTGGATGGAGACCCCGTCGCCAACATCCGCAACGCGCGCAAGATCGGGCTCATCTTTTTGGAGGGACGGGCGTGGCGGGGCCTTCCCGAGGGCGGGTTCGAGCGCGTGCGCTTTCGTTGAGCCCGGCCGCGTCCCCGCTCGACTCCACGGGGTGGGCATCGTCGCACAGGCAGTAGGCGTCGCGGCGGCGGGTCAGGTCGTCGACGACCGCCCGCTTGAACGCCTCCCTTCCGAACCGGCGCACCAAGGCCTCCCGGTAGGCGGGGATGTCGATGACTTCGGCCGTCAGCCGCACGCGTTTGAAGAAGCGCGGAAAGCGGTCTCCGGGCGCGTGCACGTGATGGAGGCCGCCGCTGTACGTGACCAGCGCCCGCCCGTGCGGCACCGCGGCCAGGATGTCGGCGATTCCGCCTCGCAGCGTCATGGGGTTGCCGTGCATGTCGAGCCCCGAGCGGCGCTTCATCCGCCCCTCCGGGAGGATCACGACCAGCGCCTTCGGATCGTGCACCCGCGACATCACGTCGGTCCAGGTGTCGTCGCGCGTCCGGGTGATGGGGACGACCTGGTGCGCGACCAGTCGAAAGAAGCGGCCGACGATGGGGCGCGCCGCCGTCTTGTCGGCCACGGGCACGACGCCGTGCGCCGCGATCTGCCAAAGCAGGCGGTTGGGCGCCACCGCGGCGAAGATCGGCTCGAACAGGCTGGTGTGGTTGAGCATGACGAGGACCCTGAGATCCGACCAGGGGTCCTCCGGCTCCTCCACCCACTCGAGGCGGACCCGGTACAGCAGTCGGCTGAGGAGCTTGGTCACGAGGAGCAGGAAGAACACGAAGTGCTTGCGCATGGAGATCCGGAGTCTGGACGGGCGGGTACGAGCCGGTCAAGGGCGAGGAGCGGCACGCCAGATGCGACCGCCCTCCGCCAGCCGTCCGAGACTACCAGCATGACCACGCGGATCCGAGAGCTTCGCCACCCCGCGGACGGGTCCCGGCCGACGCCGCGCCAGGTGGCACGAGGTCCGGCACAACCGCATCTTCGGGCCCTGCGGTGGAGTGACCCCCTCGGGCGGTCGCCGCGGGGGCCACGCATCCGGTCTCGCGGGCGGCGCGGCCGCTCGAGCCGGGCGGCCGTCGGGACCCAAAGGAGGTCCCGGCGCGGCCCGTAAAGGGTACCAGGAGAGGAACGCAATGCTGACGATGTCGTCTGCCGGGGCGTGGCTACAGACCCCCCCGATTCTCCCGATCGATGTGACCGGCGTGGTCGCGGTGGTCATGGGGATCATGGTGGTGCTCATCCCGGTGGCCGGAGTCACGGCGCGCTTCGCTCTCAAGCCTATTGCGGAGGCGGTGGCGCGCATGCGGGAGGCACAGAGCTCGAGCCGGGAGCTGCAGCTCATGGAGCAGCGCTTGGCGCTCATGGAGCAGCAGCTCGCCCACCTCGAGACGGACGTGCGTCGCGTCGAAGAGAAGACCGATTTCGATCGGCAGCTCACGGAGGGAAAGGAATGAGACGGAAGCTCACGAGTTCACGGACGCTCGCCGCGGCTCTTGCGGTGGCGCTCATGCAGGGGGCGCCGACGGTCGCGCAGCAGGACTTCTCCGGCGTCGAGTTCGACGTCCAGCACGTGGCGGGCAGCGTCTACGTGCTCATCAGCGGCCGCGGCGGCAACATCGCCGTCTCGTCGGGCGCCGACGGCGCCCTCATGGTGGATGACCAATTCGCGCCACTCGCCGAGAAGATCCGCGCGGCGCTTCGCGAGATCGGCCGCTCCGAGGTCGCGTCGGACGTCAAGTTCCTCATCAACACGCACTGGCACGGCGACCACACGGGCGGCAACGTCGAGTTCGGTCCCGAGTCCGTGATCATCGCGCACGCCAACGTGCGCGAGCGACTGTCCACGCCGCAGGATCGCGGGGGCCGCATCACGCAGCCCGCGCCCGAAGCGGCGCTTCCCGTGATCACCTTCGACCAAGGGCTGGCGGTCCACTTCAACGGCGAAGAGATCCACGTGATCCACATTCCCAACGGACACACGGATGGGGACGCCGTCATCCACTTCACGGGCTCGAACGTGGTGCACATGGGGGACGACTTCTTCGCGGGAAGATTCCCCTTCGTGGATCTGGCGAGCGGCGGAAGCGTCGAGGGTCTCGAGCGTGGGATCGCGCTGGCGATAGAGCACATTCCGGCCGACGCCGCCGTCATCCCCGGCCACGGGCCCCTCTCCTCGGTGGACGACCTGAAGACCTACCACCGCATGCTGCGCGAGACGATCGCCATGGTGCGGAGCAAGATGGATCAGGGGACGTCCATGGAGGAGATCCAGCGCGCCGGGGTGTCGGAGGAATGGCGCAGCTGGGGAGAGGGAGAGGTGTTCATCGACACCGAGCGTTGGCTAGGGACGATCTACCAGAGCCTGGCCGGCTCGGCGGACGGAGACTACGGCATCTCGGGCGCCGCCGACCCCTCGCACGGTCGCGCCGACCGTGAGCACGGGCACGAGGGACACGCGCCTGCGCTGGAGGGCCACGAGCACGGGCACGAGGGTCGCGGGCACCGACACGAGGGGCACGGGCACGAGGGCCACGAGCACGGGCACGCGAGCCGCGGTCACGACCGATGAGCGAGTCGCGCTTCGGGAACCCCCGGAACGGTGAGGTGGACGGCTACAACTCCGGGTACGCGGAGCGCCTGTACGAGCGCGAGCTGCGCGATCGCGGGCTCATTCCGCCCTCGCTGGCCGACTGGCCGCCCCCCGCGGCGACGGCCGCCTCCGAGGCGCCGCGGCTGGCCCCCGCCGCCCGGGCCGCCGTGGCGGAGGTGGTGGTGGCGGAGGACCTGCGTCTCGCGGCCATTTCGGGGGCGCTGGTCGAGGCCTACCGCGCCTACGGTCACCTGGGCGCGAACCTAGACCCGCTGGGCTCGCCTCCGCCGCGCCACCCGATGCTGTCGCCCGAGTTCCACGGCGTCCGGCGCGAAGAGCTGAAGCAGATCCCGGCCTCGGCCGTCCATCTGGAGCGCCTCGGCGAGACGGTAGCCGACGTGCTGGACCGCCTCGAGGAGATTTACTGCGGGAGCATCGGATACGAGCTGGACCAGATGGAGAACCCGGCCCAGCGCGATTGGCTGGTCGACTACATCGAGTCGGGCCGGCACCGGCGCCCCATGGACCCGGCGCGGGCCCGGCGCGTGCTCGAGCGTCTCACGCGCGTCGAGGGCCTCGAGCGCT
>JBFIOX010000109.1:0-8068 GCA_041610455.1 Gemmatimonadota bacterium | reverse complement strand
TGTCGTAGTCGGTGGAGACCGTCTCCGGGTTGCAGTTGACCATGATGGTCTCGTAGCCGTCCTCCTCCAGGGCGAACGCCGCGTGGCAGCAGCAGTAGTCGAACTCGATCCCCTGCCCGATCCGGTTGGGCCCGCTGCCCAGGATGATGATCTTGCGCCGGTCCGAGCGGACGGACTCGTTCTCGCTCTCGTACGTCGAGTAGAGATAGGGCGTGGCCGCCGGGAACTCGCCCGCGCACGTGTCCACCGTCCTGAACACCGGCGTGAGGCCGGCCGCCTTGCGCGCCTCGCGTATCTCCGACTCCGACACGCCGCGCAGCTCGGCCAGCTCGGCGTCCCCGAACCCAAGTCGCTTGACGCGCCCGAGCAGGGCGGGGGTGAGCTCGGACGCCTCGGCGAACGCCCGGCCCTCGCGCACCAGCTCTTCGAGCTGAGACAGGAACCAGGGGTCGATGAAGGTGCGCTCGGCCACCTCCTCCACGGTCATGCCCGCGGCGAAGGCGCGATAGATCTGGAAGGGCCTCTCGGGAGTGGGGCGCCGCAGGGCGCCGCGCAGCTCCTCCAGCGACTCGTCGTCGAGCCGGTCGCCCTCGGGCTCGGGGGCGGGGAGCCAGCCGCGGCGGTCGTTCTCCAGCGCGCGAAAGCCCTTCAGCCACGCCTGCTGGAACGTGCGGCCGATGGCCATCACCTCCCCCACCGCCTTCATCTGCACGCCCAGGGTCGCGTTGGCCCGCGGGAACTTCTCGAAGGCGAAGCGCGGAATCTTGACGACGATGTAGTCCAGCACCGGCTCGAAGCAGGACGGGGTCACCTGGGTGATGGCGTTGGGGATCTCGTCCAGGCGGTACCCGACCGCGAGCTTCGCCCCGATGCGCGCGATCGGAAACCCGGTCGCCTTCGACGCGAGCGCCGAGCTGCGCGACACGCGAGGGTTCATCTCGATCACCAGCATCTCGCCGGTGGTCGGGTGGATGGCGAACTGGATGTTGCAGCCGCCCGCGTCGACCCCGATCTCGCGGATGCAGGCGATGGCGGCGTCGCGCATGGCCTGATATTCCCGATCCGACAGCGTGAGCGCCGGGGCCACGGTGATCGAGTCCCCGGTGTGCACGCCCATGGGGTCGAAGTTCTCGATCGAGCACACGATGACCACGTTGTCGGCCTGGTCGCGCATGACCTCGAGCTCGAACTCCTTCCAGCCGATCACGCTCCGGTCGATGAGCACCTCGCCGATGGGCGAGCTGCGGATGCCCGCCCGGATCAGATCCTCGAACTCCTCCCGGTTGTAGGCCGTGCTGCCCCCGGTCCCGCCGAGCGTGAAGGAAGGACGGATGATGGCCGGGAACCCGACGTCGTCGACGATCTCGAGCGCCTCGTCGAGCGACCGCGCGAACCCTCCGTGCGGCACGGCGAGCCCGATGCGCGTCATGGCCTTCGAGAACTCTTCCCGGTCCTCGGCGGTGAGGATCGCCCGCACGTCGGCCCCGATGAGCTCTACGCCGTGCTTGTCGAGCACCCCTGAGCGCGCCAGCTCGAGCGAGATGTTGAGCGCGGTCTGCCCCCCCATGGTGGGGAGCAGCGCGTCGGGCTTCTCGACCTCGATGACGCGCTCGACCCACTCGGCCGTCAGCGGCTCGATGTAGGTCGCGTCCGCGATGTCGGGGTCGGTCATGATGGTGGCGGGGTTCGAGTTCACCAGGATGACCCGGTACCCCTCCTCGCGGAGCGCGCGGCAAGCCTGCGTTCCCGAGTAGTCGAACTCGCAGGCCTGTCCGATCACGATCGGTCCGGAGCCCACGAGGAGAATCGAGGAGATGTCGTCGCGGCGTGGCATCGGGCGGGGAACCTACGTCCCGGGAACCTTCCTCGCAGCCCCCGCGCGATTCCGTCGCGCGGGGGTGCGCATCACGGCGCGACCCCCGAGGCGGCGCCCGCCGTCACCGCCGGCACGCCCCGCTCGCGCAACTCTCCGTTCAGGGCGTCGAAGGCCCCGATACCCTCGCTCCGGAACCGGTCCTCGACCGCCCCCCACTGCGTCCGGACGAGCTCGAAGACGGCCAGCTGTTGCTCGGTGGGCGGCGCGTCGGACGACATGATCCCCCGAGCCAGCGAGGCCATGCGGGCGTACAGGAGCCGGGGCCAGCGCAAGCCATCCTGCCCCGTGCCCGTGTGACGGAGGTCGAACAGCTCGCCCTCGATGTCCTCCAACAACTCCGAGGCCCGGGCCGCGGCCGCCACGAGCGGCTCGGCGTCGGCCACGCGGGCGAGCCGCGCCTCCAGCGTCCCGAGCTGGACGCGCAGGTCCTCGATCTCGTTGATGAGCCCGGCCGCTTCATCGAGCATCTCCCACAGCGCACGCACCGGGACCATCTGCGCCTCGATGTCCGCCTCGCGCCCGCGCGAGGCCGGGTCGGGGCGCACCTCGAGCGGCTGGGTGAGCGTGTCGGTTCCCACGATCAGCCGCACGTCGTAGGTGCCCGGCGGGACGAGGATCGAGAACCGGCCGCCATCGGGCATGGGCCGCCAGCCGCTCTCGGGCAGCTCGAGGTGCGGATTCTCCTCGGGCTTGGTGCGCAGCCGCGGCTGGGTCGTCTGCTCGGTGCGCAGGCCCCAGTCGACGCGATGCAGACCGGCCGAGCGCGCGCCGGACAGCTCGTTCACCACCTGGCCCTCGGCGTCCAGGATCGCCAGGGCGAACGGGTCGTCGCTCACGGCCTCGGCGGGCAGGTAGTAGTGGATGAGCGCCCCGTACTCGGGGTTCTGGCCCGCCGTGGGATCGTCGGGCTGCGACATGGCGCTCGCCCGGGTCCGGAACCGATAGGCCGGTCGAGGCGCGAACAGCACGGGGGCCGTGGGGCGGAGGTCGGTCCCGGCCCCGGCGCTGCGCAGGGGCCGGGCGCCGGCGCCACGAGCGTCGGGCCGCGGCCGCACGGGCGCGCGCGCGGCGAGCGCCTGGAGCGGCGTGATGTCGTCGAGGATCCAGAAGCCGCGGCCGTACGTCGCGATCACCAGGTCATCGAAATGCTCCTGCACGGCGATCCAGTGCACCGGGGCGGGCGGGAGGTTCGACCGCAGCGCGTGCCAGGCCGCGCCATCGTCGAAGGAGACCCACACGCCGTTCTCGGTGCCGACGTAGAGGAGCCCGGGCTGCTTCGGGTCCTCGCGGATGACGTGCGTGAAGCTGAACACCGAGCGGGGAATGCCGGCGTCGATGCGACGCCAGGTGGCCCCGTGGTCGTCGGTCGCGTAGACGTACGGCTCGAAATCGCCCAGCTGGTGGCGATCCACCGCGACGTAGGCCTTGCCGGGCGCATGGCGCGACGGCTGGATGTTGGAGATCGTGCCGCGCGGCGGCAGCCCCCGGAGGCCCGCCGTGAGGTCCGTCCATGTCTCGCCGCCGTCCCGGGTGACGTGCAGGCGCCCGTCGTTGGTGCCGGCCCAGATCTCACCGGACGCGAGCGGCGACTCCGCGATCGCGAATACGACGGGCGCCACCGTGGGGCCGGCGTCGTCCAGGGTGAGCCCGCCCATGCGCCGCTGCAGCTCGGGATCGTCGGAGGTGAGATCGGGGCTGATCACCCGCCAGCTGTGCCCTCCGTCCCGCGTGCGGTGCACGTGCTGGCTTCCCACGTACACGGTGCGGTGGTCGTGCGGGGAGATCTCGATCGGGAAGGTCCACTGCCAGCGATACTCGAGGTCGGAGGCGGCCCAGCTCTCGATCGCCACGGGCCACACCGTCACGTCGCGCGACAGACCCGTGGCCAGATCGTGCACCTCCAGGAGCCCGTCGTAGCACCCGGTCCACACGGTCCGGTCGTCCACCGTGTCGGGCACCGCGAAGCCGACCTCGCAGCCGCCCACCGACCCGAAGGCGCCGATGGGGATCGATCCGCCGGTCAACGTGTTCGAGGGCACGCGAACCGATGGCCCGTCCTGGCGGTTTCCGTACACGTGGTAGGGAATGGCGTCATCGACGTGTCCGTGGTAGACCTGCGCGATGGGCAGCTGGGGCCGATGCCAGGAGCGCCCCCGGTTGGTCGAGATCGACACGCCCCCATCGTGTCCCACGACCATGCGGTCGGGATCCGTCGGGTCGATCCACATGTCGTGGTGGTCGTAGCCGGGCGATTCCCGCGTGCGTGCGTGCGAGACGCCCCCATCGAACGAGGTGAAGTGACCGGGCGCGTTGAAGTACACTTCGTCCGCGTCGGCCGGGCTCACGGCGAGTCGCGTGTAGTAGAGCCAGCGCGCGGCGAGGTCGTTGCTGGCGTTCACCATGCGCCAACTCCGCCCCCCATCGTCCGAGCGCCACAGCGTACCCTGGTACGGATCGGAGGGCGCGAAGTCCCGGTTGCTGCTCGTCTCGATGAGCGCGTACACGCGGTCGGGGTCGGCGCGCGACATGCCGAGCCCGATCTTGCCCCACGGCCCCGTCGGGAGCCCGTTCCCTCGCAGCCGCTCCCAGGTACCGCCCCCGTCGCGCGACACCCAGAGGCCGGAGCCGGGGCCGCCGCTCGTCCGGCCCCAGGTCGCCACCTCGATCTGCCACATCCCCGCGAACAGGATGCGCGGGTTGGTCGGATCCATCACGAGGTCCGCGCAACCGGTATCCGGATCCTGGAACAGCACCCGCTCCCACGAGGCGCCGCCATCCTCCGTCCGGTAGACGCCGCGATCCTCCTGCGGGCCGTAGGTGTGGCCGAGCGCGCAGGCGTAGACCACATCCGGATCGCGCGGATGCACCACGACGCGGCCGATGCGCCCGGTGCGCTCGAGCCCGCGGTGCTCCCACGTGTCGCCCCCGTCGGTGGACCGGTAGATGCCGTTGCCGATCGAGATGTTGGCGCGGATGAAGGTCTCGCCGGTGCCGGCCCACACGACGTTGGGATCGGAGGGGGCGAGGGCCAACGATCCGATCGAGGAGGCGGGCTGGTCATCGAACACCGGCGTCCACCGGTGTCCTCCGTCGGTCGATCGCCACACGCCTCCCGAGGCCGCGCCCGCGTAGTAGACGTCGGGGTTCCGAGGCTCGCCGACGACGGCGATGACGCGGTTGCCGGCGGGGCCGATGTGCCGGTAGCGGAGAGCGTCGAAGAAATCCTCGGGCAACGCCTCGGCCGACTGCCCGGAGAGACCCGAGACCGCCGTGATGAGAAGGAGCGCCGCGCCTCCCCAGACGCGCGATCCCGGCGCTCCCCGGTACGAGCGAGACGCCGAGCGCGCCTCGGGGCGGCCGCGGCCCCCGCTCACCAGGACGCCATCAACGTCTTCACCGCATACGTGGGTCGGATGTCGACGGGCACCGCGCCGAGGCGCGCGATGGCGGCGGTGAGGATGTCCGGCACCTCTCCATAGCGCGTCATGAACGCCCCCACCCCCTCGTAGTCGCCGGTGGCCTGCAAGAGGAGGAACTCGCGCGCCAGGTCGGTGATCGCGCCCGGGATCACGTCCAGGTCGACCCGGAATCGGCCGGTGAGCGGGTCGTGCACCAGCGCACCCTTCTCGATGAGCCAGTTGAACTGCATGAGGCAGCCTTTGCCGTGGGCCTCGCTGACGCCGAACCGCACGCAGCGGAAGAGGCTCGCCGCGTGGCTCAGGTAGACCTGGCGCAGAAAGTCGGCTGTGTACTCGCCGCCCTCGGCGAGCACGCCGAGGCTGTGCACGCCCACCACGTCGGCCTTCGCCTCCTCCAGCGGAGAGAAGCGCTCCTGGAGCGCCGACCGCACGGTCGTCTGCCGATCGCTGCCCGTGATGAAGTCGGGTCCCAGGCCGTGCGCGAGCTCGTGTACCAGGACGCCGGTGTAGAAGGGCTCGAACGACACGTCCATCGCCTGGGCGGGATCCATCAGCGTGGCGGCGATCGGTCGGAGGATGTGCTCGAACTTGGCCTGGATGATGTTGGTGAGCATCACCTTCTTCGAGCCCTCCTGCTCCCGGACCCGCGCGTCGTTGGGCAGATTGAAGGCGAGCGTCTGGACCCCGGCGCGCGTGTCTCCGGCGGCGTACACCTCGGTCACCACCGAGATGGGCGAGGCGAAGGGGCGGTCCAGATACTTGTGCTCGTCCGGGATGGGGAGCGCGGCTTCCAGATCGGGCATGAGCGATGCCAGCCGGTCGAGCTTCCCGCTCTCTTCCGGGTCGCGCAGCGTGATGAACGACTCGAACGCCGCCTTGTAGCCGAACAGATTGTCCTCGTATACCTCGTACGGCCCGATGGTTGGGTCGATGAGGTTGTCGCTAATGCGCATCCAGGCCACGTCGCTCTCGAAGTAATCGTTCGACAGGAACGCATCGGCCCGCGCCTCGAGGAAGCGCGCCACCGAGGCGTTGTCGACGAGCGAAGCCGCGGCCCGAAGCAGCGACGCGGCATCGGTCAGGCGGTCTCCGTACGCCTCCGAATAGGGGACGGCCCGAAACCCCGTCCCCTCGCGCTCGATGAGCGTGAAGTACGAGGTGAACGCGTCCCTGCGCTCCGGATTCGCGTCGAGCCACGCCTCCAGCTCGGCCTTGGTCACGTCCTCGGGGTAGTAGCCCGCCCCGGGGGGCTTGGGGCCGACGGCGAGGAACGGGCGGTCGTGATCGAGACGGTCCCAGGGGCCGTACATGATGTCGAAGTAGGTGCGGGCCGACCGCACCCCCGGCCACTCCGCCTCCTGTAGGGTCTCGCGCAGCGCGTCGTTGCCCGCCCACACCTGATCCTGGAAGATGTCGTCCAGGATGTCGGAGGCCTGCACCAGCGCCTTCACGGCGCGGCGTTGGCGTAGGTCGAGCAGCGCGGCATCGAACGTGATCTCCACCGGGGCGAACTGTGCGACGCGCCGCTCCATCTCGGCGGCGTCCATCCCGGGCGCGAGCGTGATCGCGGGGGCGTCCGGCGACGCGACCTCGGCCACGTCCGGCTCCCCTGGCGTCTCGGGGGAGCCTTCCTCGCCCTCTCCCCCTCCGCACGCGCCGAAGGCGATCGTCCAAGGGAGCAGGGCCAGCGCGACAGAGAACGAACGGAATCGGGTCTTCATGCACATCCTCATCATCGGAAAGCCATCATCGAAGGCAGTCATCAAAGGCAGTCACCAAAGGCAGTCATCGAAGGCAGTCATCGAAAGCCGTCGTGACCGTCATCAAGGGCCGTCAAGGTCCGTCTCGTCCTATTGCATGATCATCGAGATATCCCGGATGACCCACGTCGCCACCGCGCGGTCCCCTCGCCGGGCCGGTCGAAAGCGGAGCTGCTCGGCGACCTGCGCCGCTGACCGATCGAAGGCCACGTTGCCCGACGAGGTCTGCAGGATGGTCTTCGCAACCGTCCCGTCCGGCCGCACGAGCACCCAGAACATGGCCCGCGTGCGCGCGCTGAGGTTCTCCGACCGGATCACCGGCAGGAGGGTCTTTGTCAGCATGGCCTGGGCATCGGTGTCCCATTCCACGCGAGGGCTCACGTCGTAGGGGATGTAGGACGGGCCGAGCGCGAGCAGCTCTTCGACCTCGTCCGACTCGGGGGGTCGGGCCGCGCGGGCGGCCGCGAGCGCGGCGGCGATCGAGTCGGCCCGCGCCGCCGCGATGGAGTCGGCGCGCGCCGCGATGGCGATGGAGTCCGCCCGAGCCGCGGCGACGAGGGAGTCACGGAGCGCGGCGGCCGCGATCGAATCGCGTCGTGCCTGGGCGACGAGGGAGTCGCGTCGGGCGGCGGCGGCGATCGAGTCTCGGCGCGTGGCGGCGCGGATCGAGTCGCGCACGGCCGCCGCGATGGAGTCGGCGCGGGCGGCGGCCGCGATGGAGTCGCGCCGGGCCGCGGCGCGCGCCGCTTCACGAGTGGCGGCCTGAATGGAGTCCCGGACCGCGACGCGGATCGAATCGATGATGGCGCTCACGCTGGTCGACACCGTATCGGTGGTGGCGCTCGGCGTTTCGCGCTGGGGAGGAGGCTCACGCTCGGCCGCCGGGCCGCCGGCCGGCGGCTCCGGATAGGGTCGGCAGGCCACGATCAACAGCGTCGCGGCGAGCGCTCGCCGGCTCAAGAGGCCTCCGTCGGTCCCGACCCGCGCTTCCCTCGTTCCTTTCGTACGGCGGT